>DFHZ01000012.1 GCA_002371985.1 Ruminococcaceae bacterium UBA3710
CGTTAAACGGTGCCAAATCTTCCGCAGAGCCACCTCCACGGCCTATTATAATCGTATCTATACCGCTAAGAACATAAACCCTTTCAAGGGTATTGATTATATTTTTCGGGGCATTTTCGCCCTGAACGGTAACCGGGCAAAGCACTATCTCGCAAGACGGCATACGGCTTTCAAGAGTGGTACAAATATCGTGAACGGCGGCACCCGTATCTGATGTTACAACGGCTATTCTTTTGGGAGTTTTATTTATCGGTCTTTTTTCGCTTTCGTCAAAAAGTCCCTCTTTTTCGAGTTTTTCCTTGATTATTCTGAAGGTCAGTGCCAAATCGCCCTCACCGAAAGGCACCATACTATCGGCATAAAACTGATACTGACCGTCCTTTTCATAAAGCGAAACCCTGCCGGTTATCACAACCCTCATACCGTCTTTCGGAACAAAGGTTACTCTACTTGCAGAACCTCTGAACATTACACATTTGACAGAAGCATCGCTGTCCTTTACGGTAAAATACCAATGACCGCTCGCATAATGATTTTTGAAATTGGATATTTCGCCCTCAACCGATATTAAATTAAGCCTTTTATCGCCCTCGATAATCGACTTGACATAAAGGTTAAGTTGCTTTACAGAAATGGCACTATTCATTGTTTTCCGATTTTGAAACGGTTGCAAGTATTCCGTTGACAAATGATGCGTCTTCCTTGGTTGCATATTTCTTTGCAAGTTCTACCGCTTCATTTATCGAAACCGATACCGGAATATCTTCCATAAACTTTATCTCGAAAATTGCAAGTCTCAAGATTGCAAGAGATGTCTTGGAAATGCGGTTAATGCTCCAGCCTACGGCATTTTGAGATATAATATTATCTATATTTTGAAGATTTTCAAACACCCCGAAAAATACAGCCTTTACATAGTCATTCGGTTTAATATCCCTGACCTGTATATCAATCTCCAAAATGTCCTCTAAACTATCAGATGAAAACTCTTTTTCAAAGACGAGGATAAATGCCTCTTCTCTCGCTTCTTTTCTTGTCATATCGCACCCACTAAAAAATATTTCATTAATAAGATATTATACACTATATAAAACAGTTTTTCAAGAAAATATGCAAAAATAATGAATAATATGCGAAAAACCGATGGAAAAATCCATCGGTTTCATTTCTTTACCGTTTATATCAGAAGATAGCCTTGAATATTGCGTCCAAAATAAGAGTAATTATACCTTTTTTATCCCCTGCACCAAAGAGATATACAAAAGCCTTTGCTACAAAATCTCCGAATGTTTTAATCTTATCAGGCAACCTTACTCCGCCGTAATAAAAATAGTCGCCATTTTTAACACTTTCAATTATATCGTCAGCCGAAATATATTCGTCGTCCGGAATTTGAGGTAGAAAATCGTTTGGAACAGATATTTTCACATTTCCATCCGGAATGTCAGAGTTTTTATCATCCTGCTTTTCATCGGCTTGATTTGAGGTATCTTTATCACTTTTTTTAACCTCTTTAGGCATTTCCTGATTTTCGGTTAAATATCTGATGTCTGTTCTTTCGTTGCATCTTTTGCAATGCCTTGAAATGATTTTTGCTATGCCTTTATCGGCTTCTCTGTCTACAGTCCATTTTGTATCGAAATCATGACCGAGTGCCGGTACTACGCTTCTTTTTTCGGACTTTCCGCATATACTGCATCTATAAAGAGAATAACCTTCTGCCGTACAAGACGGTTCGGTTTTATTCACAAAAGTATAGTCGTGATTTACACAGGGGTTATCGTCAGTCGCAGGGATAAAGTAATAATCATTCTTCGCCGTCGGAACAAACTTATTATGTTCAAAGTCGGCAAAACAACCGTCTAAATTCTCTCCTCTCAGTGTAGGATTGATATTGCCGATTTTAAACCAATGCTTGCCGGGAACTTTTTTTATAACTCTGAACTGTAAAGTCAGAAAAGTTCCGGTGCCGGTATAAAGTCTCGTGCTTCCGCCGTCCGCCTGAACAAAACTGACATATCCTCTGTCAGGATGGTCAACTACACCGTAGCCGGTAATACCTACCGCTGTATAAAAGTATCCGTATTTATCAAAATCGCCCGTAACCTTAAAGCAATCTGCGTCATACATAACAGTAAATGTCATAGCCCCTACTCCCGGGTTGGAGATAAAGCCTATATCAACATTCACACCGTCTTCCCCGATTTCGGTAACAGTTACCGAAACATCGGGACCGTTTACTTTCTTAGGTGAATCAGCAAAACAGGTAAGCGAAGAAATCAACAGAATTACGGCTAAAAGTATAGCAATAATATCAATGGTTTTTAATATCTTTTTCATTAAAAACACCCCATATTTTTATACTTTCATTATATTTACAAATTACTAAAAAGTCAACTATGCTCCGCAAAATTTCATAACTAAAGAAGTAGGCAAAATTTTGGCAACAAACCGGTAAAATTTGTAGAAAATCATACAAGTATAAACCGCTTTCTTCTTTGAAGATGCAACAAGAGACTTTTCGGCAATTTTTTTGACATTTACTCTCGGCAGACTATCGAAAGTTTTGCTGTTGCCGACACCGATATTGGCAACCGGCAAAAATTCCGTATCCATAGGTCCCGGGCATACCGCCAAAACATTGATTTGCTTTGCTTTTAACTCTTCCCGCAGTGCTCTCGAAAAACTCATAACATAAGCCTTTGTTGAACTGTAAACAGTCATTCTTGTGTTGGGTGCAAAAGATGCTATGGAGCAGGTGTTTATAATCTCCGCTCCGGCTTTCATAAATTTTAAGGTTTCATAAGCAACGATAGTAAATGCTTCGCAATTAAGCCTTACCATTCCTGCATTGTCTTCAACGCTAATATCCTCAAAAAGACCTAATTTTCCAAAACCTGCATTGTTAATCAAAAGTTTGACATCAGCATTATTTTTTGCCAAAATTTCGCTGTATTTTTCGGCAAAATCCGGACTTGTCAAATCCATACAGACAGGAACAATTTTAGAAGATGTTTCGGCAATTTCTTTGAGCTTGTCTTCCCTTCTCGCAATGATAAGTATCTTTTCTATATCTGCGTATTTTTTCAGCACACTGTGAACATACTCTTTGCCAAGTCCCGACGAAGCACCCGTTATAACAGCAATTTTCATATAATCACTCCAAAATATGTTTTATTTAATTTTATACCATTGCAAATACTTTTTCAACTAAATCATAATTTGAATAAATAAGTTGACTTCGTGTGCTAATTTTTATTTGACATTTTTGAATATAATATGTATACTAATAGAGTATTTGCGGGCATGGTGGAATTGGCAGACACGTATGCTTCAGGCGCATATGTCGCAAGACTTGCAGGTTCAAGTCCTGTTGCCCGCACCATATCGAGTATCTATAACGGACTTGAAGTTTTAGATACTCGATTTTCTTTCTCAGCAAAGTTTCACCGCCGTCGGTGATGAGTAAGTGCGCATTTATGGAGGATAGTAAAGTGGAATATAATAAGACGATTCAAATGTGTATTTTTGAAGGAAATCCAAACGGAAGAATTCTGTGCGAACTATCAAATTGGGATGGTCGAATCTATAAAATTTCACGATCAGATTTAAACGAGTTTTCCAAAAGAAATGACTCGGAATATACTGGAATCTATTTTTTGTTTGGCAAGAATAGTGATAATGACGAAACTATTTATATCGGTGAAGCAGAAAAAATGCTTACCCGTTTGAAACAACATTTAAATGACGATGACTACTGGAATGATTGTGTGGTAGTTTTAAGTAAAGATAACAAGCTAAACAAAGCTCATGTGAAATATCTGGAAAATTCGTTCTATACAATAGCAAAAGAAGCTAACAGATCAATAATATTAAACAATACAGTTCCTACACGATCTTCAATATCCGAGTTTGACGAATCTATGCTTATTGAATTCATAGATAACACAAGGCTATTAGTAAACACGCTGGGATATAAATCTTTTGAAAGATTTCAGCAAAAAAACAAAACAGGAATTGCGTTATTCTCAATTGTCGCAGCTCGTGGAGCTAATGCTACAGGATACCTTGTACCTGATGGATTTACGGTTTGCAAAGGATCAAGAGTTGCAACAAGTACTGCTCCGAGTATGAGCCATAATTTGGTTGAATTAAGATTAAAACTAATGAATAAAGGAATTATTAATGACGCTTTTGTTTTTACTGTTGACTATGTTTTTTCAAGCCCATCACTTGCAGCCGCTGTTGTAATGGGCAGAAATGCAAATGGTAGAACTGAATGGAAAACAAACGACAAAAAAACAATAAATATGCTTGAAGAACAGAACTCAGATGATATCAACAACAACTGATATTATAAACGTCGTCAAGTCCGTTATCAATATTCGCACCAAAAATCCGTCTTTTTTAAGACGGATTTTCTTTTACCTAAAAAGCCCTAAAAGCCACTGTTTATACGGTTTCCGAGACTTTTTTGTTTTGATTTGAAAAAATAGAAATTTAACTTAAATTTGTTTCCGTTGCACACATTTGATAAAAAATCGCACATTTCTGACAATTATATTTTTTGATATGAATTGTTATATATAATTAAAAAGGGCTCTATAATAAATGTTGGGGTAGCGAAATAGAGCCTACAAAAGAAAAATAAAAAAGTAGAGCATATTTTGCGAAAATCCGTTAAAATGGAATTGATGAGAAACCATGAACGGAGGCAAAAATATGCTCTACAATCATTTTACAGAAAAACTGCTCGGATCACAAGGGGTAATAATAAAAAATATCGAGAAAAATCGTTTATCTGCTTACATAATTAACAAACTGACAAATGAATGCTCTTTTTCGTCTGTTGCTCGAGAGGTTTCTCTTTCGGTAACAACGGTTATCCGCATATGCAACTTGCTCGGCACACAGAATACGAGCTCGCCGTGCGGAAATGCCCGATTTCTCGGCCGCTTTAGCCAGTTTTATATATTCCATTTGGTTGCCTCCCAAACATATATTTTCACTCTTGTATGATACCACATTTCAGGAATAATATCAAGACAATATCAAGATTTATTCCGTTTTTATTATTCCCGTAATTTGCAAATAACACAAAACTAAAAAGTAAAGCATCGTTTAAAGCGATCAGCAAAAAGAAATCGGCAGTGATTTTTTCACTACCGGTTTCTTAAAAGAATATTTATTCAATTTTAATTATATCTTAAATCCAATTAGTAATCCTACAGCGAGGGTGAAGCCGTATTTAAATGCGGCGGTTTCGGAGACGGAGTTCATTTCGTTTGTTGCGGTGTAGTATTTTTCAAACAGTTCGGCTTGTTCAGGGGATAAAGAGTTTTCGAGTTTTTCACGGTTTTTTGCCAAAATACGAAGCAATCCCTTATATTCCTTATTGTCCGCAAGGAATTCTTCGACAGGGTGTAAATTGCCGTACCACAAATTTTCAAGTGCCGTCAACCTTAATTAATAATTTAAACTATTCTACTAATGAAATTGTCTCACCGGGTTCTACTTCATAAAAATTTTCGTCAAATGAAAACCAAATCTTGAAAAGTGTCGGATTAAAAACAACAGTAGAATCAGCGTTAAAAACGAGAGAATTATACGCATTGACATAGTTATAAATTTCCATATTCGTTGCATACCATATATCATCATGCCCGGATAACTTTTCACAAATTTCTTCCAAAAATGCCCAGTTATGATTGTTTTCAAACTCATAACTGTGTCCCCAAATATAAAACAATCTCGGATAACGATTTGCTAAATATGAAGGATTGGAATCAATCAGCAAAAACTGCTCGATCAAATCCATCGTATCCTTGTCGGAATGATGACAAGTGGGGTTCCATGCATACCAATCTGTAGGCAAGCGGAAAGAATGGTCATTAACCGTCGTTCGCACATATGCAATATCCAAATCATTCAAATACCGTCTGATATTTTCATAGGATGCCCTGTTTTCAAAATGGTTAATCCCACTGTCCGGATATGCCATTCCCCGAATAATTCCTCCAAATGTCTTTTCGAGCGATAAACGACAATTCAACACTTCCTGTATTCCTTCAACCGGGCGCAATAATCCGTTTGCCTTATGATACGCACCGTGATTGGCAATTTCGAAATTTTTACTTATCAGATGTTCCTGAATTTCCTCAGCAGTCAAGTGCCAGTCTTTCTCATCTTTGCCTAATAATCCGCTGTTAATATTGAATGTGGCTTTAAGTCCATATTTTAATAAGATATCGGCAAATCTAATATCATGACGGCATCCGTCATCATAACTGAATGTAACAGCTTTTCTTTTTCCTCCCGGAAAACATAAAAAACGATATCTCATTTCAAATCTCCATTCTGTTGTTAATTTTTTCTATTTTGAATTTAATATCTTGTTTGCTTATAACTTTCCATAACTCTTCAAGTATTCAATCAAGAGTTTTTTCAAGTTTGAAACATCTTTTACAAATCTACAAACCTTGCCGAAAACAGCGACATTCAAACTTTTACCTGCCTAATTATTTGTTTATAGTCATACTTTGTTATTGCATTTAAACGAAGTTATCTTTTTAAATATTTTATAATCTCCGCCGCACTTGTCAAGACAATATCAGGTTTATCTGGTGAAGTCTTGAGAATATCTTCGGTAGTTTCGCCACTCATCACCAACACGCCGACCGCTCCTGCGTTAAGTCCACTTTTCACATCGGTATAAATACGGTCGCCTACTACGGCGGTTTCGTCAGGTGTTACACCCGCCT
>DFHZ01000162.1 GCA_002371985.1 Ruminococcaceae bacterium UBA3710
GTTGATGTAATAGGCGGAAAAGAACTGGAATTTTCTCAGAATTATGCCTGTGATGAACACGGGATAAGCATTCCCGAACTTACTCCGACTATGTTTTCGTTCAATAGCCCTATAGGTGCTTGTCCGACTTGTACGGGAATAGGCGTATTTATGAAGGTAGACCCGAGACTTATTATTGCCGACGAAAACAAGTCTTTGCTTGACGGATGTATAAGGGCTTCGGGTTGGGGAGTTAATTCGTGGTTTAATCCCGATGCAGGTGCAATATCACAAATGTATTATCAGGGTATAGCCAAAAAGTATAATTTTGATATAAATACTCCGTGGAAAGATATTCCGCAGGTGGGAAAGGATGCAGTCCTTTACGGTACTAACGGCGAAGAACTCGAACTTGAACGAGTAAGTTTTATGGGGACAGGCAAGTATAAAGCACCGTTTGAGGGTGTAATAAACAATCTCCAAAGAAGGTACAGCAATACTAAAAGCGACGGTGCAAGAGCGGAAATAGAAAGTTATATGCACGAAAACGACTGCCCCGAATGCCACGGTGCAAGATTAAAACCCGAGTATCTTGCCGTTACGGTGGGCGGTAAAAATATAAAAGAGTTCTGCGATATGTCTATTGACGAACTTTTAAAATTTATCGAAACCCTTGTTTTTGCTCCCCGCGAAGAAATGATTTCAAAACCGATTTTGAAAGAGATTAAAGAAAGACTTACTTTCCTTTCAAGTGTCGGTCTTGAATATTTGTCGCTTTCTCGCTCGTCCGGGACCCTTTCGGGCGGAGAGGCACAAAGAATTCGTCTTGCAACTCAAATCGGTTCCGCCCTTTGCGGAGTTTTATATATCCTTGATGAGCCGAGCATAGGTCTTCACCAAAGAGATAATGAAAAACTTTTAAATACCCTTAAAAAACTTCGTGATTTAGGTAATACGCTTATAGTTGTTGAACACGACGAAGATACAATGCGGGAAGCCGATTTTGTTGTGGATATAGGTCCGGGAGCCGGAATACACGGCGGAAATGTTGTCTTTTCAGGTACTCCTAAACAGTTAGAGGGCTGTAAAGACTCTATAACTTCAGACTACTTAACCGGTAGAAAAAAGATACCTGTTCCGAAAACGAGAAGAAAAGGCAATGGCAAACTGCTTTCGGTAAAAGGTGCGGCAGAAAATAACCTAAAGAATATAAATGTCGATATTCCTCTTGGGGAATTTGTTTGTGTTACGGGTGTTTCGGGAAGCGGAAAATCTTCGCTTGTTAATGATATTATATATAATGTACTCGCAAACAAACTCAACAGAGCAAAAACCATAGCCGGGAAGCATAAAAGTATTGAGGGTATAGAATATTTAGACAAGGTTATAAATATTGACCAGTCGCCTATCGGAAGAACTCCGCGAAGCAATCCTGCAACATATACGGGAGTATTTACCGATATAAGGGAACTTTTTGCATCAACCAAAGAGGCAAAGGCAAAGGGCTACAATGCCGGAAGATTTTCCTTTAATGTCAAAGGCGGAAGATGTGAGGCTTGTCAGGGCGACGGTATTGTAAAAATAGAAATGCATTTTCTCCCTGATATTTATGTGCCTTGCGATGTATGCGGCGGTGCAAGATATAACAAAGAAACATTAAGTGCTTTATATAAGGGAAAAAACATTTACGATGTTCTTGAAATGTCGGTTGAAGAGGGAATGAACTTCTTTGAAGCACACCCGAAGATTTATAAAAAACTTAAAACCCTTTTTGATGTCGGACTCGGATATATAAAAATCGGACAACCTGCTACTACACTTTCGGGCGGTGAGGCTCAAAGAGTAAAACTTGCAACTGAACTTTCAAAACGCTCAACAGGTAAGACTGTATATATCCTCGACGAGCCTACAACAGGACTTCATACAGCCGATGTTCACCGCCTTGTAGATATTCTGCAAAGACTTGTCGATTCGGGGAATACCGTTTTGGTTATCGAGCATAACCTCGATGTTATAAAGGTTGCCGACCATATAATTGATTTGGGACCTGAGGGCGGAAATAAGGGCGGTACACTTGTTTGTGCCGGAACTCCCGAAGAAGTCTGCAAATGCGAAAAGTCATATACCGGTAAATTTCTTAAAAAATTATTATAATTAACACATTATTAATTTATTTTAATTTTTAATTTGGTATAATCACATTGTAGAAAGCGGTGAAATAGGTGTTCGGATATATCAGAATTTCAAAAGGCGAAATGAAAATTAAGGAATATGACACCTATAAAGCCGTTTACTGCTCGCTTTGTAAAAGGCTCGGAAAAAATTACGGTTTTTTATCCCGTATGACGCTTAGTTATGATTTTACATTTTTGGCATTACTTAATATGTCATTGAAAAATGAATGTAACGGATATAGAACCGGCAGATGTGCATTTAATCCGCTGAAAAAGTGCAACTACTGCAATGATACCGATTTTTTGGAAATGCCGTCTGCTGCTGCAATGATTATGATATATTATAAAATTCTTGATAACATTGCGGACGAGAAAGGTTTAAAAAAAATAGGCTTCATATTTTTAAAACCGCTTTTTAAAATGGCATATAAAAAAGCCAAAAAGGAATATCCTCAGATTGACGAAATAGTAAGCGAATATATTGTTTCGCAGAGCAATTCAGAAAAGAATAATTGCTCCTCTATTGACGAAATATGCGACCCTACGGCCAAAGCACTCGAAAAAATCTTTGCTCTTTGCAGTAGTAATGAAACCGAAAAACGCATATTAAAAAGACTTGGCTACTGTATAGGAAAGTATATTTACTTAATGGACGCATATTGCGATAGGGAAGAAGATAAGAAAAAACAAAGTTATAATATAATAAATGTTTTAAACAGCAGTGATTCCTTAGAAAGAGTCGAAAAGCAGATTTATTATTCGATAAACGAATCTGCAAGGGCTTTTGAACTGCTTGATGTAAAGAGATACAAAACAATACTTGGTAACATAATATATTTAGGACTTGAAGATACTTATTTAAAGGAGAAAAACAATGAGAGATCCGTATGAGGTTTTAGGAGTTTCCAAAAACGCAACAAAAGAGGAAATAAAAAATGCGTATAGGGAATTGGCAAGAAAATATCATCCTGATAATTATACCGATAATCCTTTATCCGACCTTGCAAGTGAGAAAATGCAGGAAATCAACGATGCTTACGATTCTATAATGAATGAACGCCGTTTTGGAAAAGAAAAGAATAATTCGGGCGGTTACAATGCTTCAAATTCTGCTTTTCCCGAAGTTTTATCGCTTATAAATGCCGGAAGGTACGAACAGGCTCAAGAGGTGCTTGACGGTATTCCTCCTGCTTCAAGAAATGCCGAGTGGTATTATCTTAACGGCAGAGTTTTGTATGCAAGAGGTTGGTTTGACCAAGCATATACAAGTTATGCTACTGCTACTCGAATGGACCCTCAGAATGCCGAATACAGAAATGCTATGCATAGTGCCCAAAGGCAAAGCGGTTCGCAGTATAATCCGTATAGACCTTACGGTGGCGGAATGAATGACTGTAATACCTGCGATATGTGTCAAACCCTTATTTGTGCCGATTGTTGTTGCGAATGTATGGGCGGAGACCTCATCCCTTGTTGCTGATATGAAACAGACATCAAAAATAACGCTTTGTGCAATTTGTTCGGCTTTGTCGGTCGTCTTTATGTTGCTCGGATATTTTCCTTATCTTACTTATGCAGTTCCTGCGGTTGCAGGGCTGTTTGTTATGATACCTCTTATAGAAATAGGAGTTTCCTATGCCTTTGCTTCATATATAGTAAGTTCTTTACTTGTTTTGCTTGTCGCAGAACCCGAAACAAAGGTACTGTATATCGTTCTTTTAGGATACTATCCGATTATGAAAGCAATAATAGAAAGAATGAAGAATACCGTTTTTGAATGGCTTTTAAAAATTCTTCTTTTTAACCTTTCGGTTGTAATAACCTATTTTGCTTTAAAATATCTTACGAATATTGATGTTGAAGATTTCGGTCCGCTCGGTGAATACGGTGCAGTGTTGTTTGTTATCTTGTGTAATGTTGCTTTCGTAATGTATGATATTGCTATTTCGAGAGTTTCAATTCTTTACTTTAATAAACTAAGAGGAAAAATAAGTTTTTTCTTTAAATGACTTGATTTTATTTTCGTTTTGTGATAACATTAGCGATATAATAAGGGGAATATTATAAAAAATAAGGAGATATCATGAAACGATACAATGCTCTTTTCTTCGATTTAGATGATACATTGCTTGATACCACCGGCGATGAAATAAGAACAATTGAAAAAGTTTTCGGCGATTATAGTATTCCTTACAGTTCAGATGTTGCGGATATTTATAAGAACAAAACTGATTGGCAGACATATACCTTGGGTGAATTATCGGTTAAAGCGGAATTTACAAATAAGTTTTGCCAACTTCTTGATATGCTTCTTATAAAAGATAACCGTAAAGAAATGGTTGACGATTATTTTGAAACTTTCCAAAAAACCCGTAAGGTTGTCCCTTCTGCTGTTAAAGTCTTAACAGCCCTTAAAAAACAAGGGTATAAAATTTACTTGACAACTAACGGTTATTCGGAAATTCAAAGGAAAAGACTTAAACTTGCAAGGCTTGAAAAGTTTTTTGACGGTATTTTTATTTCCGGCGATTTTGATTTAAGAAAGCCGAGCAAGGCTTATTTTGATTATGTTTTCGGTCGCATTCCCGAAAGTAACAGGTCTAAGGTTTTGGTTATCGGCGATGCACAATCAACCGATATTTTGGGTGCAAAAAATGCCGGATTTGACTCTTGTTGGTTTAACCCGTCAAGACAGGCACCTAAATATAATTCTACATACGAAGTTGATAATATGAACGATCTTTTTAATTTGCTTGACAAAAATAAACAATAAATATAATGCCGTCGCATTAGCGACGGCTGTTTTGATAATGAATATATAATGTCGAAACGCCAATTAGTGTTCCGACTCACTACAACAATTATAGAGTAGGTGAAAACTACGAAAAGAATAGTGATAATCGGCGGTGGTGCTTCGGGTCTTATGGCATCCGTTTCGGCAGCAGCAGAGCCCGATACTTATGTAACCGTAATAGAAAAGAATGATAGACCTGCCAGAAAACTTATGATAACGGGTAAAGGCAGATGTAATGTTACAAACAACAGCGATGTAAACGGTATCATAAAGAATATCCCTAAAAACAGCAAATTTTTGTATTCGGTTTTTTCGAGATTTAATTCTTATGATACAATGAGTTTTTTTGAAAACTGCGGAGTGCCTTTAAAAACCGAGAGGGGAAACCGTGTTTTTCCTGTTTCCGACAGGGCTGTCGATATAGTCGATGCACTTGTAAATAAAGCAAAAAGTGAGGGTGTCAAATTCATTATAGGTGAAGCCAAAACCATTCTTTATTCAAACAATAAAGTCTTTGGCGTACGGCTTAATGACGGCACCGAGATTTCGGCTGATTCGGTAATTATTGCAACCGGCGGAATGTCCTATCCGCTTACCGGCTCTACCGGCGACGGCTATAATTTGGCTAAGGAGTGCGGTCATACGGTAACTCTTCTTCGTCCGTCCCTTGTTCCGCTTGTTTGCCATGAAAATTTTTGTTCTTCTCTTTCGGGGCTTGCTTTAAAGAATGTCAATGCTTCGTTTTATGAAGAAGGCAAGAAAAAACCTGTTTTTGAAGAGCAAGGCGAGTTGCTTTTTACTCATTTCGGAATTTCGGGACCTCTTACGCTTTCAGCATCTGCACATTTAAGAAATATCGGAGAAAAAAAGTATTATTGCCTTATCGACTTAAAACCTGCACTTACTAATGAGCAACTTGATAAAAGATTGCTTCGTGATTTTTCCGACGAACTCAATAAAGATTTTTCTAATTCTCTTGATAAATTACTGCCTAAAAGTCTTATTCCTGTTATTGTAAAACTTTCTGGAATAAAGGCGGATTTAAAGGTTAATCAAATCACAAAAGAACAAAGACAGGTTTTAGTTTCTCTTATAAAGAATTTTAAACTGAATATAACTGATACTCGGCCTATTGAAGAAGCAATAATAACGAGTGGCGGAATATCTCTTAAAGAAATAGACCCGAAAACTATGCAGTCTAAAATTGTCGATGGACTTTATTTTGCCGGAGAGGTTATTGATGTAGACGCATATACCGGTGGATTTAATCTTCAGATTGCATTTTCAACCGGGTTTGTTGCAGGAAAAGAATCGTTAAAAAAAGGGGAAGATGATAAATGATTTCTATAGCATTAGACGGACCTGCCGGTGCAGGGAAAAGTACGGTTGCAAAGGGTGTAGCAAAAGACCTCGGGTTTATTTATGTTGATACCGGTGCGTTGTACCGTACGGTCGGTCTTCATTTCATAAGAAAGGGAATAACTACCGAACTTAAATGCGACATAGAAAGTGAATTAAAAGAAATTGTCGTTGATATTAAATTCGTAAATAATGAACAGCGGGTTTTTTTGAACGGCGAGGATGTTTCTGAGCAAATCAGAACACCTGAGGCTTCGATGATGGCTTCAGCAGTTTCGGCAAAACCGCCTGTCAGGGCATTTTTGCTTGATATGCAAAGAAAACTTGCAAGAGAAAATAATGTAATAATGGATGGCAGAGATATCGGAACTGTCGTTTTGCCGGACGCAACATTGAAGTATTTTGTTACCGCAACGGCTGAAGAACGGGCAAACAGAAGATATAAAGAACTCATAGAAAAAGGTATGGATGTAGAGTATAAAGCGGTGTATGATGATATTGTCAAAAGAGATTATAACGATTCTCACCGTGAAATAGCACCCCTGAAACCGGCCGAAGATTCTATAATATTTGATACAACAGGCAACACATTAGAGCAGTCAGTTGAACTGCTTAAAAAATCAATTAAGGAAAGGCTTGATTGATTTGAAAATAACAGTTGCAAAGACAGCAGGTTTTTGTTTTGGAGTAAACAGAGCAGTTAATATGGTTTATGAATTACTTGAAAACGGCAAAAAAGTCTGTACACTCGGTCCTATTATTCATAACCCTCAATTAGTCGAAGAGTTAAGTGAAAAGGGAACAAGAATTGTTAATTCTCCAGACGAAGTGAAGAACGGAGAAACCCTCGTTATTCGTTCGCACGGAGTTCCTGAAAGCA
>DFHZ01000164.1 GCA_002371985.1 Ruminococcaceae bacterium UBA3710
GTTTTTCATAATGTTTTTCTCCTTTGATTTTTGATTATGCATTGATTATAATGCATAAATATACATTTGTCAAGCATATTTTTGCATAAATATACAACAAAATGAATATTATTATCAAAGGATGTTTTATCAAATATGTACAAAAATGCATATTTTTATGCAAAAAACGCGAATATGCGGGAAAATATGCATCAGATTTTGAATAATATTCATTTAGAAAAGCACTTCAATACTAAATAAAGATTCATTTTCTATTTCTTTTAATTTATTTAAAGAAGTTTGTGCGTAAATATTGGCTTCTTCGATTTTATTCTGCGAAAGATAGTAGTAGGCAAGATTGATGTTTTCTCTTATTTCGATTATTTTTTCCTTATATATATAATGTGTAAGTTTATCAAAACCGCTTTTGGTATCATTTGTTTTTATTGCCTTTTCTATTTCATTGTTTTTTATATGGCTTATGCAAGTTTCGAGTTTTTCCCTTTCGACCTTTACTGCATCTTTAGTAGCATAGTAACCGGAAAAATATATTACTCCTATCAAGCCTAACAGTATTAAGGCTGAAATCATTCTTCTCATATTCTGCTCTCCTTATCTATAATCGTATAATCGCCGTTGCGGTTAACAGTCATAAGAAAAACATTTTCAGGACTTTTGTTTTTGCTTTTTAAAATGGATGTTATTTTATCATAATTCATTGATAGATTTTTAAGAGATTCTTTTATTACTTTACCGTCGGTTATAACCGGCAACTGCAATGCTTCCTCTTTTCCCGAAATCTTCATATCCTTTCTTGTAACTGTTTGTGCGTCGGAATTTTTCAGAATGCTGAGACTGCCGTTGACTTCAAGAACTGCAAATGCTACATCTTTAATATCAAAAACATCTTTCTCTCTCAGTAATTCAATCAGGTCCAAAACTGTCATTCTGACATCACGCATAGTTTGTTGGTCAATAACTCCGTTTTTAATTATTACGGCTGATTTTCCACTCATAAGTTGTCTGAATTTAAAAATTTTCATTGTAAGGATTGAAATGATAATCTCCAAGAATACAAGTACGAATATTGCTACAATACCTAAAAGTACAGGTTGATTTATATCTTGGAGCGGAATTGCCGCTATTTCGGATATAAGAAGTGTTATTACAAGTTCATTCGGTTGCATATCTCCGATTTGTCTTTTCCCCATTAGTCTTATAGCCAAAGTAACTACAATATAAATAATAACTGTTCTGAAAACTATAAATATCATAAAGTATCACCAAAAATATCATTTGCTTTTTTTCTTGCATTATTACTTGTGTTATGGTAAAATGAAAAAAATAATATAATAGGAGTTGGTAAAATGGACGACCCGGGGAGTAGTATTATACTCTATATAGCGCTTATAATTTGTTGTGCTTATTTTTCGGGTACTGAAATCTCATTGGCATCGGTCAATAGAATTCATATTATCAGTATGTCGTCAAAAGGTGTCAAGGGTGCCGATAATGTACTTAAGGTGCTTGATAATTTTGATGAGGCGCTTTCGGTCTTGCTAATAGGCAATAATATTTCAAGTATTGCGATTGCAACCCTTTCGGTTGTTATTGCAACAAGAATTTTCGGAAGCGGATATGTCAGTGTTGCTACATTTATAACTTCTTTTATAATATTTCTTTTCGGCGAGATGCTGCCGAAAAGTTTTGCGAGATCATGCAATGAAAAATTTGCTTTAAAAGCGGCAGGACTTTTACTGTTTCTAATGAAACTGTTTAAGCCCCTGTCTTTTTTGCTGTCTAAAATAGGTAATATGGCAGTTAAACTATTTAAGAATAATTCTGAAGGTGAAGATGTAACACTTACCGAAGACGAATTGACCGATATTGTTGAAAGTATATCCGATAACGAGAATTTTGATAAGGAAACAGGGGACCTTGTAAAATCAGCATTAAAGTTTTCTAATTCCACTGTAAACGAAGTGCTTGTTAAATGGGACGAAGTTTTAAAGATAAGCACTAATCTTAAAACAAAACAAATTCTTGAAATAATTAAATCTACGGGACATTCCCGTATACCCGTCGTTGACAGAAACGGTGATATTAAAGGAATTTTGCAGATAAGAAAATTTCTTAAAGCATATTTAAGTAAAAAACAAAATATTGTATTGGCGAGTGTTTTGGATTACCCTTATTTTGCGAAAAATGATGTTCCTCTTGACGATTTGCTTACGCAAATGAGTAATCACAGAAGAAATCTTGCAATAATAAAGAATGATAATTCGGAAATTTTGGGAATAGTAACCGTCGAGGATATATTGGAAGAATTAGTCGGCGAAATATATGACGAAGACGAAAAGGCAGGTGCTTTGAATGTCTGAACTTTTCTCTTATTTAAGTATTCCTGTTTTGCTTTTGTTTTCCGCCTTCTTTTCTGCAAGTGAAATAGCCTTTGCAAGTGTCAGTTCGTTAAGACTGAAATCTATGCAAAAGGAAAAACAAAACATATCGAGTTTTCTGGCCCTTAAAATTCATAATGATTATCAGAATGTTTTAAGTTCAATAGTGGTCGGTAATACTCTTGTAAATATTGCTGCTTCGTCTATTGCAACGGTTATTATTATAAATTTGTTCGGCGATAAAAGGGCATATATTTCTACGATAATTATGACCGTTCTGGTTCTGGTTTTCGGCGAGGTTGTGCCGAAAGTTGTTGCAAAAGCCTTTCCTGATAAGTTTTCGGTTTTCTTTGCAGTACCGCTTTATGTTATTTCGTTCATTTTAAGACCGTTGACATTTATTTTTATATGGTTTATAAATATTGTTTCAAAGTTATGGGAAAATAATGCAACTGATAATGAGTCGGTTACCGAAGACGATTTGGAAAACATAATTGATATTGTCGAAGACGAAGGGGTACTTGACGAGGGTCAGGCTGACCTTCTTCAAAGTGCTTTGGAATTTGACGATGTATGTGCTTATGAAATCATAACTCCCCGCATTGATATGGAAGCCATTGATATTCACGACCCGTTCGAAAAAAATCTGAAAAAGATATACGAGTCCGATTATTCAAGAATTCCCGTGTACGAAGATACTCCCGATAATATTATCGGAATACTTTATACAAATCATTTGCTTAAAGAATTGGTTGATAACGAAAAGGTGAGTATCAGAAAACTTCTATTGCCAACTGTTTTTGTCCATAAAACAATGCCTCTTCCGGATGTTCTTGAAAAAATGAAAGAGAGCAAATGCCATATGGTTGTTGTGCTTGATGAGTACGGCGGTACAATGGGCATTATAACAATGGAAGATGTTTTAGAGCAACTTGTCGGCGAAATATTCGACGAAAGCGACGATATTGAAAGGGAATTTATTTGTATCGACGATAATCATTTTGAGGCAATAGGAGATATGCGGCTTGCCGATTTCTTTGACGAATTTGATATTGATATTGAAGACGACGAAGAATTTGAAAACGATAATTTTACCGTAGGCGGATTTGTTACAACTATGCTTGAAGGTGATACGGAAATCGGCAACAGTTTTAATTATAAAGATTTGCGTATAACAATTCTTGAAGCAGACGATAAGAGGGTAGACCGAGTATCCGTCGAAGTTCTTGAAGAGGAAACAGAAGAATAAAAAACCGGCTGTTACAACGAGTAGTGTAACAGCCGGTTTCATATCTGAATTTATAATAATTAAAGAGTACCGAAAATACGGTCTCCTGCATCACCGAGACCAGGAACAATGTAGCAATGTTCGTTAAGATGATCGTCAAGACCTGCACAGTATACAGGTACATCCGGATGAGCCTTTGTGAAGGCTTCAAGTCCTTCGGGTGCCGCAATTATGCACATAAACTTAATTCTTTTTGGATTAAATTCTTTAATTCTTGTAACCGCATCAATAGCACTTCCTCCGGTTGCAAGCATTGGGTCAAGGAGAAATACATCACGCTCTTCTAAATCAGAAGGTAATTTGCAGTAATAATCAACAGGCTTGTGAGTTTCAGGATCACGGTACATACCGATATGTCCTATACGGCAAGAGGGGATCAGACTTGTAATTCCGTCAACCATACCAAGACCTGCTCTGAGAATAGGAACAATAGCCATCTTTCTGCCGTCTAACTGTTTTGCATGGGCTATGTCTATAGGTGTTTTAACATCTACATCTTTAAGAGGTAAATCTCTTGTAGATTCGTAACACATAAGCATAGCAATCTCGCTTATAAGTTCACGGAACTGCTTAGTACCTGTTGTTTCATCACGAAGAATAGAAAGTTTGTGCTGAATTAACGGGTGATCCATAATAAATACATTTTTTTCCATTTTGTTTTCTCCTTACTGATTTTTTTCAATTTCTGCTATTTTATCTATTCTCCTTTGATGGCGGTCGCCTTCAAAAGGAGTATCAATAAACAAATCTACGAGTTCAAGTGCGGTGCCTACACCTATAACTCTTCCACCAAGACACAAAACATTAGAGTTGTTGTGCATTCTTGTATATTTTGCTGAAAAATGTTCACTGCAAGCGGCTGCACGAATACCTTTAACCTTATTTGCGGCTATTGACATTCCAATGCCCGTTCCGCAAACTAAAATGCCGAGTTCGTGCTCTCCTGATGTTATTGCAGAAGTAACCTTAACGGCAATATCAGGATAGTCAACCGATTTTTGTTCGTAGATACCGAAATCCGTAACTTCAAATCCTCTTGACTTTAAATGCTCGACAATAGCATTCTTGTGTTCAAGACCTCCGTGGTCGCAACCGACAGCAATTTTCATAAATTTAAACCTTCTTTTCATTATTTGCTTTTAATTCTCTTTCCGCCTGCGGTAATCTGAGATAAACAGGCATAAGTTCAGCAGGGGAAATAACATTGTTTTTGTTAAACAGATTACAGGACATAATCCCTACACCGACAGCAGATTGATATTTCAAGTTTTCACTTGGCATTTTTATATTTTTGAAATCTCTAATGTGTTCTTGTAATACATCAGAGCCGTCGCCGCAAATAACGATATTATCGTGAATAGATTGGAGTTCGGTTTTCAGTTCGTCAATAAGTATGGCACGGTCTTGACAGAGCCTTACAACTTTTCCGTCTTTGACCTTAAACAAGGCATTATAAAGTTGATTGCATCTTGCATCCATAACGGCACATACCGTAATATCTTCGCTCAAAAACATATAAGCCATTGCTTCAAGTGTAGAAATTGGTACGCAGGGTAGATTTCTCGGAGTGGCAAGTCCTTTTGCAATGCTTATTCCGATGCGGATACCCGTAAATGAACCCGGACCCACCGAAACCGAAATACCGTCAATATCATTTATTGACAACATAGAAGATTTAAGTGTAGACTCAACCATAGGCAGTAAAGTTTGCGAATGTGTAAGTTTTACATTGACAAAACTACTTGCTATAATTTTACCATTCTCAATTACAGCGACGCTTGCAGGGGAAGCCGAACATTCAATAGATAAAATTTTCAATGCTTTCACTGCCTTTCATCGGTAATTGTGATATTTCTGCTGTTGTCGCCCGTTCTTTCAAAAATTATATATATGGTATTATCATCTAAGGCTGACGATATATTCTCGCTCCATTCGGCGGCTATAACACCGTTTTCTTCCAAATAATCAAAATATCCGGTGGAGTATAAATCATCAAAAGAAGCAACTCTATACATATCAAAATGAAATATTGGAAGTCG
>DFHZ01000029.1 GCA_002371985.1 Ruminococcaceae bacterium UBA3710
ATATGTTGCAAAAACTACAACAGTAAACGGCAAACAGTTAAGCGGTAACATAGTTATAAACTATTCTGATGTGGGTGCATATTCAAAACCAAGTGGCGGAATACCGAAATCCGACTTGTCAAGTGCTGTAAAAGCAAGTTTGGATAAAGCAGATACCGCATTGCAAACTCATCAGGATATATCAGGTAAAGCAGACAAAACTTATGTCGATACGGAACTCTCAAATAAAGTTAATAAAGAGCAGGGAAAAGGACTGTTCAGCGGTAGTTATAATGACCTCGCAAACAAACCTGCCATACCGACCAAAACAAGCGATTTAACCAATGACAGCGGATTTATTACAGGACATCAGGATATAAGCGGAAAAGAAAACTTATCCAACAAAGTAACATCGGTTTCTTCGCAGTCTACCGATACGCAGTATCCTACCGCTAAATGTCTTTATGATATTGTCGGAAATATAGAAAATTTATTAAATGCATTGAGGTGATTATATGAGCATAGCAAGTGAAATTCAAGCATTACAGCAAGATAAAACAGATATTGCAACCGCCATATCAAATAAAGGTGTAACCGTACCGAGTGGTAGCGGTTTTGACAGTTTTGCAGGTTTTATTTCAAATATTTTTAACGGTAAAAAAGCAATATATACAGAGGAGGTTTTTGATACCGACCATTGTCGTCAATATCTAAGTTATGAGTTGGATTTTGAGCCGCAAGCGATAATGGTAATATGCAACGAAAGCTATAATACGCTTAAACAGATAATTGATGCAGACACTACTGCAACGGCAACAAACAAGTGTTTTCTTTCAAAGTATTGTAGGTTTGAGCAAAACTTTACAGATAATATGGAATTAAATACCGTTTTAAGTTTTTGGCAGACGTCGGCGTCGGATACTTACATCACAAGAACAAGTTATCCGTGGAGCAAAACAAGAGTAGGCGACAAATGGCAGTTTACATTAGGAAGAACTGACACATCAAGTTATGCACAAAGAATAATTCAAAGCGGAAACGAAAACTTACCGCTACAAATATTATTTATCGGTGAATAAAAATATTTATAAAAAATACTGTTAATATGTGGAAAACTATGTTATAATACTTAATAAAATAATGTTTTGCGGAGGAATTAAATGTCGGTTAGCAAATTTGAAATTTCAAATGGTGCACAAGGTTTGTTTGTTAAAAATTCAAGATTTAAAACAACGCTTGTTTCTGTTAATTTTTATTTGCCCTTAAACAAGGATAAGGTGGCAAGATATGCATTGCTTCCTTTTATTTTGACAACCTGCGGTAAAGACTATCCGAGTTTCAGAAAACTTAATTTTAAATTAAGTAAACTTTACGGTGCCGAACTTACTGCATCGGCGGAGAAAATAGGCGATTATCAACTTTTAAAAATGTCTGTTTCGGTGATAGGGGACAAATATGCCTTGGACGGCGAGATTTTGACGCAGGAAGCGATAGAACTCCTTACAAGCCTGATTTTTGAACCGAAAGTACAGGACAATTCGTTTTTTAAAGAGGATGTTGAAAGAGAAAAACGAAAAGCCATAGAGCATATTAAAGGTGAATATTCCGAAAAGAGAGTTTATGCCAAAAACCGTCTTATCGAGGAAATGTATAAAAATGATTGCTACGGCGTTCCGAAATGCGGTACTATTGAAGATGTAGAAGCGATTGACGGCGATAATCTTTTCTCTGCGTGGCAGGAAATGTTACAAAACGCATTTATTAGGGTTAATGTTGTATCAAACTCAATGCCTAAAGGACTTTTTGACAGTATCGGCGAAAAATTATCAGCCGTAGAAAGAAATAATATTACCGATATTTCAAATACAATACCGACAAAACCGGCAAACGAAGTAAATACAATAACCGAAAGAACCGAGATAAATCAAGGCAAACTTGTTATGGGATTCAGTCTCCAAAAATTCGGTGGCGATGTGTCTACCGCCGACTCCTTTGTTGCAACCGATATTTTCGGCGGTGGACCTTACTCAAAACTGTTTTCAAATGTCAGAGAAAAAATGAGCCTTTGCTATTACTGTGCCGCAAGGTCGGTAAGGGTAAAGGGTCTTGTTACCGTCGAAAGCGGAATAGAGGCCGTAAATGCCGAAAAGGCACAAAAGGCTATTTTAGAGCAACTTAAATCGCTTCAAGACGGAAATTTGAGTGATGACGAATTTAATTCTTCAATTTTAGGTCTTTGCGATTCGCTTAAAAGTTATAATGACAGAAGTGAAGCCATCGAATTATGGTACTCAACAAGAATATCAGATAAAGAATTGTTATCACCCGAAGAATTTGCCGAAAAGGTTAAGTTGGTAACAAAAGATGATGTAATAAAAGCCGCAAACGGCATAAAACTTCATACTGTATTTTTATTATTGCCGGAGGTGGATAAATAATGAAAAGAGAAACATTTGAAAGTTCACTCGGTGAATCTTATGTAAAAGCAGTTTGTTCGTCAGGTGTTACCGTATATGTTATGGAAAAGCCTGAATATAGTTCCTCTTTTGCCATTTTCGGAACAAAATACGGTTCTATTGATAACTGTTTTTCCGTAAACGGCGGAGAGCCGAAAAAGGTGCCGGACGGAATAGCCCATTATCTTGAACATAAACTGTTTGAGAGCGAGGACGGCGACGCATTTTCAAAATTTGCTAAAACCGGTGCTTCGGCAAATGCTTTCACTTCGTTTGACAGAACCTGTTATCTTTTCTCGTGTTCTGATAATGTTTATGAAAACCTTAAGATACTTCTTGATTTCGTTCAGCATCCGTATTTTACCGAAGAAACCGTCAGAAAAGAACAGGGAATAATCGGTCAGGAAATCAAGATGTATGACGACAGCCCATCTTGGAGAGTTACATTCAATATGCTTGAAAATATGTATCATAACCACCCGGTTAAGATAGATATTGCAGGTACTGTTGATTCTATTGCTAAGATAAATGCCGACCTGCTTTATGAATGCTACAACACTTTTTATAATCCAAGCAATATGTTTATATGCGTTGTAGGTAATGTTGATACCGAAGAGGTTCTTTCGATATGCGAAACGAATGTCAAAACGAAATCTCCGATAGATATTAAAAGAATTTTTGAATGTGAACCTCAAACAATTATAAAACCTTATGTAGAGCAAAATTTATCGGTTGCAAATCCGATGTTTTGTTTAGGCTTTAAGCAGAAAATCGAAACTCCGTTTAGAAGACTTAAATCTAAAATTTGTGTAGGACTTCTGCTTGAAGTAATTTGCGGAGAGTGTTCGCCCCTTTATGAGGACCTTATAAATAAGGGGCTTATAAACGATGAGTTTTCTTATGAATACTTTAACGGATATGATTATGCCTGTGTAATGTTTACGGGTGAATCTTCGGAGCCTAAAACCGTAGAAGAGGCAATAAAAAAAGAAATTGACAATATCCGCCAAAACGGAATAGATAAAAAGTTATTTTCAGCCGTTAAATGCGGAATGTACGGCGATGCCGTAAGAAGGTATAATTCCGTGAGTGAAATATGTATGAACTTTGCCGAGAGTGCAATATTTGATTATGATATGTTTGAAGAAATAAGGCTTCTTAAAACCGTTACTCTTGACGATGTTTATAAACGCCTTGATATTTTTGATAACGACCTGTCGGTTTTGTCTGTTATAAAACCTTTGGAGAAATGATATGTATAATGTAACAATATTCGGAATACATTTAAAACTAAAACCTATTGCGTTTACATTACCTTTGGGAAGCGGTTGGGATATATATTGGTACGGAATAATCATTGCAACCGGTTTCTTATTGGCACTGATTTATGCTTATAAAAATGCCAAAAGATTTAATCTTGAACTTGATAGGATACTTGATGTTGTGCTGGTTACTACTCCCGTGGCTATTCTCTGTGCCCGTTCCTATTATCTGATATTTGACGGGGAAAAACTTGAAAGTTTTTCGGACTTTTTCGGATTCGGCAATTCGGGCTTTTCGGGACTTGCGATTTACGGTGCGGTAATAGGTGCTTTTGCTTGCGGTCTCTTAATGTGTAAAATACGAAAGGTCAGAATTCTTGATATGTTCGATTTGGCTTCAGTAGGCTTTTTAATCGGACAAGGTATTGGCAGATGGGGCAATTTTATGAACCAGGAAGCATTTGGCGGTCCTACCGGAAGCAGTTGGTGGGGAATGACAAGCGAAAATGTCAGGGCAGATTTTCTCTCACTCGGATATGACGCAAACGCACTCGCTCACCCTTGCTTTTTGTATGAGTCAATTTGGTGTATTATCGGTTTCTTTGTACTTAATAAATTCAGTAAAAACCGTAAATTTTCGGGACAAATTGTACTTATGTACGGCGTTTGGTACGGTTTTGGCAGAGCAATTATAGAACTGCTTCGAACCGACAGTCTTATGATTGGAAGACTTAAAGTTTCCTGCCTTTTATCCGTTGCAATTTGTATCACTTGCTTTATTTTGCTTGTTGTGTTTTATAAAAAGAGTAAAGAGGATGTTACATCAGAAAATTATGTTCCGATAATGACCGAGCAATCAGAGGAGACAAAAGAAAATGACGATAATTGACGGAAAAGCGGTTTCGGCAGCAGTAAAAGAAGAAATAAAATCGGAAACCGCAAAATTAAAAGAAAAAGGGATAACGGTCGGTCTTGCTGTTATTTTGGTAGGCGACGACCCCGCTTCAAAAATATATGTTGCAAATAAGAAAAAGGCTTGTGAAGATTTAGGATTTGTTTCTGAAGAATACCTGCTTCCCGAGAATACTAAAACAAGTGAACTTTTAGAACTCATAAATGTCCTAAATAACGAAAAAAGTATTAACGGAATTCTTTGTCAGTTACCGCTTCCAAAACAAATAGATGAACAAACCGTAATAAATGCCATATCACCGCTTAAAGATGTCGATGCATTTCACCCGAGTAATGTGGGAAAGATAATGATAGACGACTATGATTTTGTGCCCTGCACTCCTGCCGGAATAATGGAAATGCTAAAATATTATAATATTGAAATTTCCGGTAAAAACTGTGTTGTTATAGGTAGGTCTAACATAGTAGGAAAGCCTATGAGTATGCTTCTTCTTCACCAAAACGGTACCGTAACTACCTGCCATTCAAGGACAAAAGACCTAAGCGAATACACAAGGAAAGCGGATATTCTGGTATCGGCTGTCGGCAAAGCAAATTTTGTTACTGCGGATATGGTAAAGGACGGGGCGGTAGTAATTGATGTCGGAATGAACAGAGAAAACGGTAAACTCTGCGGAGATGTAGTCTTTGACGAAGTTTCAAAGAAAGCATCTTTCATTACCCCTGTGCCCGGCGGAGTAGGTCCTATGACGATAGCAATGCTTATGAAAAATACGCTTACGGCGGCAAAAAAGCAGAATAATATATAAACGGAAGTGATATAGTGAGTAAACTGAAATATCTTTTTGTTGTTTTTTTCGTTTTTGTTTTCAGCAGTTTTCCTGCTTTTGCGGAAAATGGCGACTTTAGCATAACCGTGCCTAAAACATTTGACGGAATTTACAAAGAAGAAATCAATAATTCTTTCGCCGAAAAATTTAATATGACTAAAGCGGAACTTGAAGATTATTTCAGTAAAAACAATATTGCATTTTTGGCAGTAGGCGACGAGAATAAATCTCAAATCAGAGTAAGTGTTTTCGAGGATGATTTTTCGAAACATACAGAAAATTTATCCGTTTACAGCGATAAAGATGTAAAAAGGCTCGGAAAACAACTTGTGAATGATACCTCACTTTCCTATGATATTTATTCTGATAATTCCAAAAAATATATTGTGATAACGGAAAACTCAAAAGATAGCGGTGGCGACTTTACCGCAACTCAGTTTATTACGGTTGCAAACGGTAAAATATATAATATATCTTTCGTAAACAGCGGTAATGAATTTGATAAAAGCAATCTGTCAATACTTCAAAACTTTGAGATAAAAAGCGAAGATAATCCTTCTAAAATTCCTATACTTCTGACAATTATCATAGCCGTTAGCATTGCGGTTTTTGCGGCAGTTATTGTAGTTATGATTTTGGGGATAAACAAGGACAGAAAAGCAATTAAAAACGAAAAAGAAGAGGACTGATTGAAAAATCAGTCCTCAAATCTTTATATGTTAAGATTTCCGCTTCTCGAATAATAAAATATGTATTGTTGCACGATACCTTTGTATCCGTTGGCACATTCCGGTAGACCTTGCGGAAATAAAACTTCAACCGCCCTTTTTATCCAGACATCTTTAGGGAAAGCGTCAAAGTGTTTAAGCGAAAATAACAGTGTGCAGTCGGCAACCTTAGGACCCACACCCTTTATTTTCATAAGTTCTGTTCGGGCAGTATCTGTATCCAAAGAAAATAAATCCGATAAATTCACCTCGCCTGACGCAACCTTTTGCGAAGCATCGATAATGTATTTTGCTCTGAATCCCATACGAATATCAGAAAGGTCATTGGCGGTTAGTTTTGAAAGTGTTTCGGCATCGGGGAAGGAATAAAGGCCGTCGTCAATTTTTTGACCGTATTTTTTGCAAAGCCTGTCAATAATACCTTTTATTCTCGGTATATTGTTGTTTTGCGAAATAATGAACGAGCATAGAGTTTCAAACGGCTCCTGATTTAAAATTCTGATGCCGTATCCGAAATCCGATGCCTTTTTCAGTATTTCGTCAGATTTAATGTCGTCAATTATTTTTCCGTAATCTCTTGAAAAATCAAAATAATCTGACCAAATGTTTTCAAAATCTTCTTTTGAAGTGTCAAAGAAAACTATGCTTTCGTTCTCTTTTGATATTTTAAGCCTTTTGCCGAATGCTACACCTGACCAAACGCCGTTATCTTCCTTCCAACGAAAAGCCTGACCGCAGTCAAGCGTCATTGCAAGGTCGAAATTTTTAACATCGTCTATATATACATTCCCGTTTTTGTATGTAATATTGTTCATATAAAGTCCCCCACAGTATTGTTATTATACATTTTTTATGTTACAATATCAAGCGGACGATAAAAATTTTTAGGAGTAATTCTATGAGAGACGATATTTGTACCATACCGGTTTCAGAGGTGTTTGAAGAACAGGACGGTTGTCCTATTTGCAGAATGTACCATACGGTTGAAGAACGAATTTTAAACTATATTTTGGGCGATGCAATGATGGAACCTGATGTCAGAATTGCCACTAATAAAGCAGGATTTTGCCCTAATCACCTAAAAAAAATGATGGATAGAAGAGGCCGTTTGCAACTCGCCCTTATGCTTGAGACTCACATAAAAGAGGTAAATGCCAATATATTTGAGAAAAAGCTTTTTAACGGTGCAAATAAAAAAGCCGAAAGGATAGAAAAGTTAAGCGACAGTTGTTTTATCTGCGATAAAATAAATTGGGGTATCAGCCGTATGTTCGATACAATATACCGTTGTTATGAAAATGAGAAAGATTTCAGAAATCTTTTTGATAATCAACCTCAGTTCTGTATGCCGCACTATGAAATGCTTATAAGCGGTGCTAAAAAACAAAAAATGCCGAATTATTATAAAGAATTTTGCAGTAGTCTTACGAGAATTACGGCTGATTATACTAAAAGCCTTTGTGAAGATGTTGATAAATACTGTATGATGTACGATTACAGAACAGACGGTGGGAAGAATGCCGACTGGGGAAATTCAAAAACTGCGGTGGAACGCATAGTATCATACTTAAACGGAGAGTTTTTTAAAGAATAAAAATGTCGATAACTTTTTTGATAATAACTGAATATAAACCAATAATTTACCAAAAATAAAAATAAAAAAGGTGGTAATTATGGTTAAAGGTGTTAATAAAAATGTTATCGAGGTCAACAGCACGGGAAGCGAAATGTTTGAAAAAATAGTTTTTTATGTTTCGCCGAAGTTTTCGGGTCTTGGAGCAAAATCGCTTGAAAAAGCAACGGACGAAATTGAAAAGACACTTCTTCTAACTTCAGAAAGCGGTAATTCTTTGCGTTTAAGGGTTAAAAACAAAGAAAAACGCAGAAAAATTATTATGATATGCGGTGCTTCTTCTGTGCTTTTGTCTTTAATTGTTTTAGGTTTATTCAAACTATTGTTTTAAAACTTGATTTTTTTAGTTGTATACATTATAATCAAATGGGCAAAGAGCCCGTACATATTTTGTAGTAGGTGCAAAAAATGAAGGAAATATTAAAAAGCGGGACTTTTCTGTTTTTAAGGCTTATAGCAGTTGCCGTTATGTGCCTTATCGTAACGGTATCTATCGGAATGTTGGCGATTGCCGCATTCACCGAAAATATCGGTTATACAGCCTATGTTACAGATAAGGACAACAATGAAATAGCCAAGTACAGTTATAAGTTTGCCGACGGCGAAGATAAATTATATGACGAGTACATATCAAAGGGATATAATGTAAATAAGGTTAACGAAAGGTCAAAATTAGAGGGTAAAGGGAATATTCTCTCTAATGTTTTATCCCAGAGCATATCTTTAATTATGCTTTTGGCATTTATACACAACGGATTGTTTAAGATAGGAAATTCCGACTGTAATCTTGTGCGGTTCAAGCATAAAGAAGAGGATAAGTATAAGGGACTAAAAATAGGATTTGTTTCTATGATACCTTACTTTGTTTTGTTTGCCGTATGCCTTATATTCGCTTTTGGTGCAAATAAGGATATGACTGTATCAATTCTCACTCTCCCTATGTTTTATGTTTTCCAGATTTTAAGGGCGATTATCGGCAATGTAACCGTTTTAGGCGACCTCGCAGGTTGGCAGTTCCTTTTGATTTTTGCCACATTGTTTATTGTGCCGATTTGTGCCGAAGTGTCATATTTGCTCGGGTATAAAGACATTCTTATATTTGAAAAATTAACTTATAAAAAGAAGAAATAGGTGTTGGTATGGCGGGTTTTTTTGGTTTTTTTAATTACGAAAAAGAGGGACCGGGCATAGAAAAAGATGCCCCGAAGAAAAAGGCTTTTGTCGTTTTTTTTGAAACATTTTTCAGAAATATATGGAAATTTATGTCGGTCAATGCCGTGTATTGGCTTATGTGTATACCGATTATTACAAGCGGACTTGCTAATGTCGGCATAACTAATGTTACAAGAAATATAGCAAGAGATAAACATTCTTTTATGCTCTCCGATTTTTTTGAAACTATTAAGAAGAATTGGAAACAGGCAACAATAGTTACCGTAATAAATACGATTGTTTATTCGCTTGTTTTCTCTGCATTAAGGTTTTATTATTTTTCAAAGGGAAAATTTGCGGTTGTAGGTGTAGGAATGTGCCTTGCCTTTATAATTGTATTTTCTCTTATGAATTTTTTCATTTGGACTCTTATGATTACCTTTAATTTTTCCGTAAAGCAGTTGTATTCAAACAGTTTTAAGTTTGCATTTATCAACTTTGGTAAAAACTTTCTTTGCGGTATCTTGCTTTTGCTTGTTTACGCAATAAATATTGCATTGCTTTTCTTGTTTAATAAATCCTGGTTATTTGTTCTTCTTATTGAACTGCTTGTGGCATTTCTCACATTTCCCGCTTTCAGATTTTTACTTATACAGTTTTGCACATTTGACAGCATAAAGAAATATATAATTGACCCGTATTATAAAGAGCATCCGGGAGAAGATATCGAAAAACGCAGAAATTTGGGACTTGAGATAGAGGAAGAACAGAATAGCGAAGACGAAACCGAAAACGAAACCGAATAATGATTTTAAATTTAGGCAAATCTGGTAACAGATTTGCCTTTTTTGTACTAAAAAAATCTGAATTTCATATAGTTTTTTGAGGTGATATATTTGAGATGCAGAATAGATGAACTCAAAAACAAGCAGGTGGTTTGCGTAAAAGACGGATATGTTTTAGGCTATATAGGCGATATTGAACTTGATACCGAAAGCGGAAAACTTATTTCCTTGATAATTTTCGGAAATCCGAGATTTATGGGACTTTTAGGTCGGGAAAAGGATATAGTAATTCCGTTTGAGGATATAGTTGTAATAGGGGAAGAAACGGTGCTTGTTAATACAAATTTACACTCGATTGATACATCTGACGGGCAGTAATTTCCAAAAAAAGTCCGATTTTGTGCATTTTATATAAAAAATCAGAATAAATATTTTCATATATTGCGGAAAATAAATAAAAAATTATTTGAAAATGTAGGCAAAAGTTGGTATAATAAATAAGATGTGTAAAAAGGGGAGGCTTAATATATGGATGGCTACTTTGATAATTTCGGGTCATTTATAAAGGGTGATTTGTATAATCATTTGGGCTCGTTTTTAAATGGGGAAAAGACAACCTTTAGAGTTTGGGCACCGAATGCCGAAAAAGTCAGTGTTGTAGGCGATTTTAATAATTGGGATATAAATTCGAATGTTATGCAAAAAATCGGAAGCGGTGTTTTTGAAACTGAAATTTCAGGTCTTAACGATTTTGATATATATAAATATGCCGTTACGGCAAAAGATAATACCGTAACATTAAAAAGCGACCCTTTTGCAAGACATTTTGAAACCGCCCCGAAAAATGCGTCTAAAATATACAAAGATAAAGAACATATTTGGCGGGATAATGAGTATAGGGAAAACCTTAGTAATAAAGATATATATAGTTCGCCTGTCAATATTTATGAAGTGCATATCGGCTCGTGGGACTGTTTTGACGACGGTAACCCGTTTGATTATGTAACACTTGCAAAAAGGCTTTCTGCTTATGTAAAAAAAATGAACTATACCCATATTGAACTTATGCCTGTAACCGAGCATCCGTTTGAGGGCTCTTGGGGGTATCAGGTAACCGGCTATTTTGCACCAACATCAAGATACGGAACACCCGATGACTTTAAAGAGTTTGTTGATATAATGCACGAAAACGGTATAGGTGTAATTCTTGACTGGGTACCGGCTCATTTCCCTAAAGATGAATTTGGTCTTTACCGTTTTGACGGAACGCATTGCTATGAGTATGAAGACCCTCGCAAAGGCGAACATAAAGGTTGGGGTACCTGCGTTTTTGATTACGGAAAACCTGAGGTTATGAGTTTTCTCGTTTCGAGTGCCGTGTTCTGGATAAAGGAATTTCATATTGACGGTCTTCGTGTAGATGCGGTAGCCTCTATGCTTTATCTTGACTACGACCGAAAGGACGGCGAGTGGATACCTAATTCCTATGGCGGGAGAGAAAATCTTGAAGCCATAGAACTGCTAAAGCAAATAAATATTGCAGCATTTAATGCAAATGAAAAGGTAATGATGATTGCCGAAGAGTCTACAGCATGGCCGCTTGTAACAAAGCCGCCGCATGACGGGGGACTCGGGTTTAATTTTAAATGGAATATGGGTTGGATGAACGATATGCTCAGGTATATGTCGCTTGACCCGCTATTCAGAAAGAATAATCACGATTGTTTGACTTTTTCATTTTTCTATGCCTTTTCCGAAAACTTCTGTCTGCCGATTTCTCATGATGAGATTGTTCACGGCAAGTGTTCTATGATAAATAAAATGCCGGGTGATTATGAGAATAAATTTGATAATCTTCGTGTTTTTTATGCTTATATGATGGCACATCCGGGCAAAAAACTTTTGTTTATGGGACAAGAGTTTGCTCAGTTTATCGAATGGGATTATACAAGACCTCTTGATTGGTTTTTGCTTGAATATGATAGTCATAAAAATATGCAAAAGTATGTAAAGGACTTAAATGCGTTTTATTTAAAAAATCCTCCGCTTTTTGAAATTGACTGTTCTTGGGAAGGATTTTCGTGGATAGCAAACGACGATAATAATCAAAGTATTATTGCCTTCAGGAGAATAGACAGTAAGGGCAACGAGATTATATGTGTTTGTAATTTTGTGCCTGTTTCAAGGGAAAACTATAGAATAGGAGTGCCGAGAAAGGGCAATTACCGACCTGTTTTTTGCAGCGATTATACTAAATACGGCGGAAAAACCGAGAGCATTCCCACCTATAAGAGCGAAGATATAAAAATGCACGGATACGATAATTCAATTTCAATAGATATTCCTGCGATGTCTGTAACTTATTTCAAGGCACCTAAGGGTAAAAAATAATTTTATAAAGGATAGTAGATTTTATGGCTAATAAAAAATGCGTTGCAATGCTTCTTGCCGGTGGACAGGGAAGCAGACTCGGTGTTTTAACCGGAAAAATTGCAAAACCTGCCGTACCTTACGGCGGAAAATATAGAATTATTGATTTTCCGCTCTCAAATTGCATTCATTCGGGTATAGATACGGTTGGAATTCTTACCCAGTATAAGCCCCTCGAACTTAATGATTATATCGGCTCGGGTAAGCCTTGGGATTTGGACAGGTCGAACGGCGGAGTTCATATCCTGCCCCCGTATCAGGGTCAAAAGGGCGGAGATTGGTATAAAGGAACGGCAAATGCAATATACCAGAATATGGAGTTTATTGATAGATATAACCCGGAATATGTATTGATTCTATCCGGCGACCATATTTATAAAATGGATTA
>DFHZ01000089.1 GCA_002371985.1 Ruminococcaceae bacterium UBA3710
CCGTCCCCTGTCCTGTTGTAAACGGGGATATAGGGGAAAATATTGAGAGATATGTTTCAGACCGTTTCAATATTTTTGTTTCACTTGAAAAATCGCACAGCAAATTGTATAATTGAAATGTACGGCAATTACAATGTAAAATAAGGGATGGTTTTTTTGAAAAAGCAATTAGCAACGGGATTTACGGAATTTAAACTGAATAACAGGGTAAGAGTTAACCGCTATTTGAATTATGTGCTGTGGTTTTTTGCAATAGCCGCCCCCGCAATTGCCATTGGCATAAAAGCGGGAGTTTTTCACGATATCAGCTATGCAACCTGCATCGGCATTTTTGCCGTTGTCGTTGCGCTTTCTTTGATACATTTGGCGCTGTATAAGAAAAATCCCTCGTCAATCGTAACTGGTATTTTTGCACTCACGGCGGTTGATTTTCTGTTGGCTTATATGGCGTTTTCGCATGTCAGCATTTATCTTACATGGTTTCTCGTTCCGCTGTTGAGTATTCTTTATTGCGATTTTTTCATTTTCGCTTATGCGGCGGTTCTCAATACCGCGCTGATGGTGACTACCGTAGTGATGACGGCTTCGTACAGTGTCGGTTTGCGGGCGGATTATGATACAAAAGGGGCATACCTTGCGGACATACTGGGCGGCTTTGCAATCGAAACACTTGTTATGCTTGCAGTCGGTTTAATTTGCTTAAAGCTGACTGAAGGGTACCTTTCAAAACTGTTTACCCAAAAAGGTGTTATTGAGAAGCACGAACAGTCTATGAAGGATAAAATGGATATTCTTGACTCAATGGCGGAAATTTATGATAATGTAAACCTGATAGATTTTGTTAATAATACCGAGATGTCATTACGGGACGCTAAACAAAAAAAGCACGGTATAGATATGAATTCGCAGACTCATACTATTATGAATCAAAGAATCAAAGATGAAATTATGCCGGATCAACTCGAGGAGTTCCTTAAGTTCACCAATATCACTACCGTAAGGGCAAGGCTTGTAAATAAAAAACTTATAAGTGCCGATTTTATAAATGTAGTGTCCGGGTGGATAAGAGCTCAATATATCGTGGTGGATTCTACACCGGACGGTATACCTGATATGGTTATTTACACGACCAGAAATGTGGATGAGGAAAAGCGCCGTGAGGAGCATTTGATTCGGGTTGCTATGACCGATGAAATGACTCGCCTCTTTAACCGCAGAAGCTATGAGGAGGACTTGATTGAGTACCGAAACGGGACTTTACCGCATGATTTTGTTTTGTTTTCACTTGATGTAAACGGGCTGAAAACGGTAAACGATTCAAAAGGTCATACCGCGGGAGATGAATTGATAAAAGGAGCGGCGGATTGTATGGCTCTGTCTGTGGGCAACCGCGGAAAAGCATATCGAACCGGCGGTGATGAGTTTATGGCTGTTGTTTACACCGATGATCCGGAAGAGGTCCGAAATCTTATGTTGAAAAAGGCGAGCGAGTGGCACGGTGTATTTACTGACGAGCTGGCTGTATCCGTCGGTTATGCCGCCTGCAAAGATTATCCTAATGCCACCGTGGATGAGCTTGAACATTTCGCGGACGAGAATATGTACGCAGAGAAAGAAAAATATTATAAGGAAAGAAAAATCAAAAGAAGATAAGCGGTCTTTATATAAGACTTGAATTTGCATAAAAACTCAAAAGCAAATCATTGTTTGCGCCGTTGGCGGCGGGTTGACGTATAGCACAGGGGACGGTTCTCTGTGTTTTCGCTCAGGGGGTTCGAATTTGGGTTGAACAGCCAAGAAAAAAGCACTTCGCTTATGCGAGGTGCTTTTTTCAACTAAATCGGTCCTTTCGGACGGGATGAATCCACGCAAGCGTGGGTGAAATCGCTTCGCGGTGAAATCCGACTTCATCGGGTTGAGGGACGGATTTCATTTCACCGTAATCGAGTGCTTCATGGCGGCTTTGCCGCCGCTTCATTAGTGAATGAAGTGAATGTCTTCGTTTTTTTGTTTTGCAATTTCGTATGTTAACCAAATAGAAAAATCTTGATTATCTCAGGGCTTTTCTTTTGCAGATCAGTATGATATAATTAGTTTGGCAAACTGTGATTTGCCGAACTGTTTTTTATAGAGAAGAAATGATAGTTTTAAGATTATAAGCTTACAATGAAAAGAGGAAGGCGCATGCGACTTAAAAACTTCCTGATAGTTGTTAAGGATATAGAGAGATCCAGGCGGTTTTACCATGATTTGTTTGGCCTTGAGATGATCCTTGACAATGACGGAAACATGATCCTGACGGAAGGTTTGGTATTGCAAGAAAAGAAGTATTGAAAAGAGTTTCTGGGGAAAGAAATTATTTCGTCGAACAATTCCTGCGAACTTTACTTTGAGGAGGCCGACATTGAAGGCTTTATAGAAAAACTTGAGAGATATTACCCTGAAGTGCAGTATGTCAACAGACTGATGACGCATAATTGGGGACAAAAGGTCATACGCTTCTATGACCCGGACGGTAATCTGATAGAAGTGGGAACGCCGGTGTAGTACACAGGACGGCTCTACACCCTTTTGGAGTTAATCTTCTAAGCGGGCAATTTTTTTGAAATTATAAAGATTTATGAAGGGAAATTATATGTTAAAAGCTTACTTTTCTGAATATTTGATGCAGGACTGGTCGCTGATGCTTGTTCTGTCTGCGTTTGCGATAGCGCTTCATATCACGGTTTTTCTTGATAAGAAAACGATCAGGCGTCTATATGTTTTAATAGTGGGCGTTTTCTTGCTTTCCGTTGCCGTTTTTATTGAGTTTGAATACGCCGCGCCTAC
>DFHZ01000048.1 GCA_002371985.1 Ruminococcaceae bacterium UBA3710
GTTTTTTCATATCTTCCTCGTTGGCTAATCGCACAACCTTTTTAAGAGGAGATACTATTTCGTCATCCTCAACCTCTTTAACAGGAGCCGAAACTTTACCCATAGCAAGACCTGAAGCCGTATCAACAATAACGGTATCGCCGACCGCTAATTCTTCTTTTAAAGGCTTAAAGTAATAACTTTTTCCACCCTCATTAAATTTTACGGATATAACCTTTATCATATTCCACCTCTCAATTTATATAATTCCTGAATTTGCAAACAGCCGATGAAAACAAAAGGGGCATATTCACATTTAAAGATATAAGTTCAATATAATAGTTTATTTCTTCGTAAATCAAAGAAAGTATTTTTTTACGGTGATTTGAAGCATTACCGCTTTTTATAACCGAAACGCATAATTCCTGCATACATCTGAAAAGTTTTTCCGCTTTTGACCTATCCTTTTCATAAGGTTTAAAGGCTTTAAGCATATCATAATACTTATTATCAAAAAGCAAATCTATAATTTTCTTTGCTTCCTCTTCTAATTCTTTATCGGAAGTTATCTCTTGCGAAAGTGTTAAAATACAGCACCTTGAAACTATTGTAACAAGTTCAAGTGTCCTTGACGGAGAAAGAAGAATGAATACAACGCTTGTCGGTGGCTCTTCCAAAACCTTTAAAAGTGCATTCTGCGCCTGTTCGTTCATAAGTTCCGCATTTTTGATTACATATACCTTTTTTTGTGCCGAATGCGGTTTTATAAATGCGTCCGCACGAAGGTTTCTTATCTGCCCTACCGAGATAATTTTTTTACCGTCCTCGGTGCCCACAAAAATAATATCCACATTGGACGACGAATCGGTAATCTTGCATTGCCGACACTCGTTACAAGGCTTATCTTCACCCTCGCAAACTATCGCTTTTGCAAGATATGTAGCCGTTTCCGTTCGCTCTTCAAAACTTCCGCCCTCAATCAAAAATGAATGCGGTATTCTTCCCGATTTTACTATTCTTTTTATATTCTGAATAGCAGAATTATTCGGTATCATAATACAAAACCGACCTTTTTCATTGCCTTAAAATAGGTCTTTCTGGCAACCTTTTCGGCTCTTTGTGCACCGTCTTTAAAAAGTCTTTCAAGTTCAGATTTATCGGCAATGATTTTATCGAAATTTGCCTTTATCGGTGCTAATTCATCGGCAACGGCTTCGCCAACGGCAAGTTTAAAATCGCCGTAACCTTTGCCCTCAAATTCTTTTTCCACCTCTTGTGTAGTTTTTCCTGTTATTGCACCGTAAATTGTAATTAGGTTAGAAATGCCTTTTTTGTCTTCACTCATATAAATTCCGCTTCCGCTATCGGTTACGGCTCTTTTGAATTTACGGATAATTGTATCTCTATCGTCGAGAATTGCAACCCAAGAATTAGCATTATCGTCCGATTTAGACATCTTTTTATCGGGGTTTTGAAGCGACATAACCCTTGCCCCAGCCTTAGGAATATAGGCTTCCGGAACAGTAAATACATCACCGTAAATTCTGTTAAACCTTTCGGCTATATCCCTTGCAATTTCAAGATGCTGTTTTTGGTCAGCCCCTACGGGAACAAAATTAGGTTTATAAAGCAAAATATCTGCCGCCATTAAAACGGGATACGAAAAAAGTCCTACATTTATATTATCGGAATGTTTGGCAGACTTGTCTTTAAACTGCGTCATTCTTGCCATTTCACCAAACTGAGTATTACAAGAAAGCACCCAAGACAAAGCAGAATGTTCGGGAACTTGCGACTGAATAAAGAGTGTACTCTTTTGCGGGTCAAGTCCCAAAGCCAATAATAATGCAAATGTAGAATAAATCTGCTGCCTTAATTTTGCCGGTTCCTGACGGACGGTTATTGCGTGTAAATCGGCAACCGCAAAGGTGCAATCAAATTCTTCTTGCATATTAACCCAGTTTTTTAGTGCACCCAGATAATTTCCAAGTGTCAACATTCCGCTCGGCTGTATGCAACTTAAAACCTTCTTTTTTTCAATTATTTCGCACATAAATGTACCTCTGTTTATAATTAGTTTTCGCTGAAATCTTCAAGAATAAGTCCCTCATTTTTTTCGAGAGCCCAGTTTATATTCCACTCGCTCGTAAAAATAAGGAGATTATTACCCTTAAAATCCTGTACCCATTTTGTATCTGAAGTAAGATTTAATGATTTAACATCAATATTATCGTTTCTTATCCAACGGATATATTGGAATGGAAGGTTGTTTCTGATTACATCTACATTGTACTCGTTTTTAAGTCGGTATTCGAGGACTTCAAACTGCAATACACCGACAACGCCGACAATTACCCTTTCCATTCCCGTATCAGGCTCGTGGAAAATCTGAATGGCACCCTCTTGAGCAATTTGCTCGACACCCTTAACAAATTGTTTTCGTTTAAGACTGTCGACCTGCTCAATCATAGCAAAATGCTCGGGAGCAAATGTGGGTATACCTTCAAATTTAACCTTTTTCTTTATGTCGCAAACGGTATCACCTATCGAGAAAATACCGGGGTCAAATACACCGATAATATCACCTGCATAGGCTTCGTTTATAATCTGTCTGTCCGATGCCATAAGTTGTTGCGGTTGGGAAAGCCTTAATGTTTTTCCGCCCTGAATATGGAAATATTCTTTATCTCTTTCAAATTTTCCCGAACAGATACGCATAAAGGTCATTCTGTCCCTATGTGCCTTATTCATATTCGCCTGAATTTTAAAAACAAAAGCCGAGAAGTGGTCGTCGGTAGGCTCTATATTGCCCTCACTTGTGTTTCTCGCAAGTGGCGGAAGCGTCATTTTAAGGAAATTTTCAAGGAAAGGTTCAACACCGAAATTTGTTAAAGCCGAACCGAAGAAAACAGGGGTAAGTTCACCCTTATGCACCTTTTCAATATCAAAATCAAAACTTGCTCCGTCCAAAAGTTCTATTTGGTCGACCAAATCTCTTCTTTGATATTCTCCGATTATTTCGTCCATTTTATCGGTATCGGTTATATCACAATTTATAGCATTTAACTTTTCCTGCCCTCTATGAAGGTCATTAAATGCCATAATTTGCTTTGTGGTACGGTCATAAACGCCCTTGAAATCAACACCGCAACCGATAGGCCAGTTTATGGGATATGTCCCTATTCCAAACTCTTTTTCGAGTTCGTCAAGAAGTTCAAACGGGTCTCTTGCTTCCCTGTCAAGTTTGTTTATGAATGTAAAAATCGGAATATGTCTGCGGGCGGTTACTTTAAACAGTTTTCTCGTCTGCGGTTCGATACCCTTTGCCGCATCAATTACCATAACCACACTGTCAGCCGCCATAAGTGTACGGTAAGTGTCCTCGGAAAAGTCCTGATGCCCGGGAGTATCGAGAATGTTTATACAATAACCTTCATATTCAAACTGCATAACGGAGGAAGTTATGGAAATTCCTCTTTGCTTTTCAAGTTCCATCCAGTCGGAAACTGCATGTTTTGCAGTTGCTTTGCCTTTAACGGAACCTGCCGTCTGAATAGCACCACCGTATAACAAAAGTTTCTCTGTAAGTGTTGTTTTACCGGCATCCGGATGCGAAATAATCGCAAATGTACGGCGTCTGCCGATTTCATCTTTTAAGACCACGCATTTGTCTCCTTCAATAACAATTCATACCGTTTTATTGTATCATATTCTTATTCTTATATCAAGAATTATATTTTATAAAAAAATGTTTACTTTTTAAAATTTTAGTGTTATAATACAAAATGTAACTATATATTTTGGGTTTTAATATACTTTTTCAGGAGGCTACTTCAATGAAAAAACTAATTGCTCTTCTCATTTCTGCCGTAATTGTTCTTTCAATCTCGGTTCCGTCATTTGCTGATAATATAATCAGTCCCGAAAAACCGGAAAATTATGTTGTTACCTGCAATGGCGTTCAAGGTGCTAAGGACGGTACAACATCTTCTGTTCCGAAAGGCGACCAGATTACATTAACTGCCGACAAAACCAAAGGAACTTTTGATAAATGGACTATTGACGGCAAGTATACTATTGTTTCAGGCGGTTTAGATACCGATACTATTACAATAAAGCCCGATTCTGACTTAACCGTTACTGCTAATTTTAAAATCAACCCCGATATTTCATATAAGGTTTTATGCTTTGGTGTTGACGGAATAACCAACGGCGGATATACAGTAGTAAATCAAGGCAGTTATTTCACCGTTACCCCCGATAAGAAAATGGGGACATTTTCAAAATGGGCTATCACGGGTAGTTATGATATTATTTCGGGCGGTTTGGATAAGGAAACATTGACCCTTATGCCGAAAAGCGACCTTGTTATTTCGGCTGCTTTTACAAACGGCGACAAGAGCGAATTTGATACAAACCAAAACGGAAAATACGATGTTCAGGCAGTAAGTGCTAAACCTGTAAACGGTTATAGTGCAAGTTCGGGAACCTGGTCGAGCAATAAGGCTGTTGTGGCATTTGACGCTAAAAACAATCAACTTACAGTAAGCCCGAATCCAAAATTCGGCACTTTCAATAATTGGTCTGTTTACCTTTCTGTAAAAGGCGAAGACGGCAAACAAGCATTTGTCGAGGCTATCGAGGGTGTACATTATACAATAGCAAACGGCTCGTTGACCTCTGATATTCTTACAGTTATTCCTTTGGCAGATATCGTTATTTGCGGTAACTATAACGGAAAAACAACCTCTCCTAAGACTGCTGATTATTCTGCATACTTTGCTTTAATCGCAATTATCAGCCTTGCAGGAATTACCGTTACATCAAAGAAAGTTTTTTCTAAATAAAGTATATTGAATTTTATTTAACCCATCGGCGAAATGTCGGTGGGTTTTTTGTATGCAATTTTTTCTTGACTTTAATTCGTAACAGGTATAATATAAAGTATGAAAAGTATAACAATTCATATTTTTAGGAGGACATTATGAAAGACAAGTTTGTAGGTATCGCCAAGGTCGGCGAAAAAGGACAGATAGTAATACCAAAGGAAGCCAGAGATATGTTCGGCATAAACCCCGGCGATTCGGTTGTAGTTTTGTGCGACAAAAAGAAAGGAATGGCTATTGTTAAATCTGAAGTGTTTGAGGATACCATAGATAAAATAATACCGGGAACTAAATGATATGTATGCTATAAATGTTACAAATCTGACAAAAAAATTCAGAGATAAAGTTGCGGTAAACGGAATAAATCTGCAAATTAAAGAGGGTGAACTTTTTGCCCTTTTGGGAACTAACGGTGCCGGTAAAACGACTACTATTAAAATGCTATCCGGTTTGATAACGCCGACTTCCGGCGATATAAAAATCGAAAATATGGATATAAAAAAAGACGCATTTAAAATAAAAGAAATCTTAAATGTATCTCCGCAGGAAACCGCCATTGCCCCTAATTTAACCGTAAAGGAAAATTTAGAATTTATGGCAGGTGTTTATGGAATAAAAGACAAAAGCAAAAAAATAGACGAACTGACCCAAAGATTTAATCTTGCTGAGGTTTTGAACAAAAGGGCAAAAACTTTATCAGGCGGTTGGCAAAGGAAGGTGTCTATTGCCATAAGCCTTATAAATGACCCTAAAATTCTTTTTTTGGACGAGCCGACTTTAGGTCTTGATGTTATCGCAAGAAAAGAATTATGGAAAGTTATAAACGAGTTAAAGGGCAATATAACCGTTATACTAACTACCCATTATATGGAAGAGGCCGAAAGTTTATCCGATAGAATAGGTATTATGGCGAACGGAAAACTTATTGATTTGGGTACTCCTCAAGAACTCATAAATAAAACCAATGCCGAAAACTTTGAGGATGCGTTTGTATCAATCGTAACGGGAGGCAAAGAATAATGAGGATGCTAAATTTTGCCAAGCGTAATTTTAAAGAACTTATAAGGGACCCTTTGAGTTTAATATTTGAGATTGTTTTACCGCTTTTTCTTTTATTCATATTTCAGCAGTTCAAAATACCGTCTGATAATTATAAATTGGAAAACTTTACACCGGCAATTATAGTATTCGGTTTATCTTTTATAACCCTGTTTTCTTCTACTCTTATCGCAAAAGACCGAACATCTTCCTTACTTATACGCCTTGCAACCTCACCTATGAAATCAAGCGACTATATTATCGGTTACACCGTATCTTTAATTCCCATAATAATTATTCAAAATATATTGTTTTTTGCAGTTTCCCTTATTTTAGGCTTAAAATTCAGTATAAACATAATGTGTGCGGTTATTGCTTCGGTTGTTGTTTCAATTCTGTTTATAGCACTCGGAATACTTATAGGAAGTCTTGTGAGCGAAAGGGCAACGGGAGGACTCGGAAGCATTGTAGTTCAACTTGTATGTTTTACAAGCGGAATGTATTTTCCGAAAGAAGCCGTTGGAAAAACATTTTCTGCTATATGCAAAGCACTTCCGTTTGAAAGTTGCTTAAATATAATAAAAGGCGTTCTTAATAATAATTTTGAAAATATTTCCGTTTTAAATATAATAATATTTTCGTCATATACAATTATTGTACTTGTGTTATCCGTAATTATATTTAAAAAAAGAATGATAAGCGATAATAAGTAAGCAAGATAGCCTGACCTAAACGGTCAGGCTATCTTTATATCTTTTAGGTTCTCTACTGTTTTGAATAAACCGTCATTATAATGCCAGTGTCTTTTACTAAAATATCGCTTGGCAAACGGAAAAATTTTATGGTAACATACAAATCTCCTGCCGCTCCCGATAAATTTATTATCTGCAAAAAATAAACAACCCAAAACCATTCGAGAGGAACAAACAGGTTTATTACTGCGATAACAATTCCCCAAAACACAACAGGTGCCAAGGCAATAAAAATATATGCTTTTTTATCATAAAAATCTTCACTGCCGGCAAAGGCATATAAACCTGTAAATCCGTATTTCACCTTTTTTGTCCCGCAAATTTTCATTGCCACTCCATGAACCAACTCATGAAGAATTAAATATACAAAAATCAAAACCATTAAGGACACAAATCTTAACATATAATCAATTATCCCTTTTTCCATACTAAACATATAAGAAACAGGGACTGCAAAAAGTGCAGGTACTGCCAATAGCACCGCTATAATAACGGCAGACAAATTTACAAGTAATGAAGTTTTCTTATCCTCTTGGAGATTTACCGTACATATTTCACTATAACCTTCGGGAAGAATATCTGTTGCTTTCATAACATCACCTAAATAAAAAATTAAACGGAAAATTGGAATTTCAGCATCGCTATCGGTTTCTCCATACTTGTTCGATTTCCGTTCCTTAATAAAAAATGTCCGCCCGAAGGGATTGGGTCTCGCACTGCGGTGCTCGGTCCCTCATCGGCTCTGACAGTCCCCCGGACTGTCATTCACTACCGATTCGCTTTCAAATCCCTTCGTCAATAGATATAACCCGGCAGGGCACAAAAGCACCCTGTCGGGTTTTGGTCCGCCCGAAGGGATTGGGTCTCGCACTGCGGTGCTCGGTCCCTCATCGGCTCTGACAGTCCCCCGGACTGTCATTCACTACCGATTCGCTTTCAAATCCCTTCGTCAATAGATATAAACCCGGCAGGGTACAAAAGCACCCTGTCGGGTTTTGGTCCGCCCGAAGGGATTTGAACCCCCGTTCTTCAGAATCGGAA
>DFHZ01000038.1 GCA_002371985.1 Ruminococcaceae bacterium UBA3710
ATTAAAAAATGTTAAATTATCTCTTTATACACCCGATTACGTAAACCTGCTTACCCGCGATACTTATAACCCGTTCAAGTGGGGGAAGCTTGACAGTGATTGGGGCGCAGAATGGTGGAATACAAATACTGATTATGAAATTTTAGGCACGCCGTTCCGTACATCTTATAAAAGCTTATCCGAAATTTTTTCAAAATATATTTATCCGCTGTCTGACGGTGCGGATCTTACCTTTACGGTAAAAGGAACAAGCATAGGCATTCTCGGCAATATTAAGGCGGATCAGACTCTTACCGTCAATATCGACGGAACAGATTACGTTTTGTCAGGCTCAAATACGACAAATATGACGGAATATCCGGTAATCAACAACCTGTCAGATGTCAACCATACAGTTACTGTCACGGCAAACGGCAGCGGACCTTATATCGCTATAGCCGCTGTAGTAGTAGCCGGCTAAAACGATTAGATGTCACCGCGTTTTATCAGAAAACTGCTTTCAACTTGCAGTAAAATACTTATCAAATTGATTTATTAACATAAATCCGGCGCACCTGAGGGTGAGCCGGATTTTATTTTCAATTTCTAAATAGGCTCTTTGTCAATAGTTGGGGTAAAGAGTTAAGCGGCATCTTCCAGGTTTAGGTTAGCAGACCTATAAGGCGTTCCGCTGCTTCTTTTGTGTCTTCGGGGTTACCGAAAGCCGATAAACGGAAAAAACTATCGGCACATGCTCCAAAACCGATGCCCGGTGTTCCAACTATTTGAGCATTATTTAAAAGATAATCAAAGAACTCCCAACTGTTCATATTGCCGGGACACTTAAGCCATATATATGGTGAATTCTTTCCGCCTGTATACCAAATCTTTGTTTTATCAAGAGCATTATTTAAAACTTTTGAATTTTCCTTATAAACCTGTAAATTTGCTTTTATTTGTATTTGCCCCTCGGGGCTAAAAACAGCCATAGCACCTTTTTGAAGTATATATGAAATGCCATTTGTTTTTGACAAACGATTTCGTGTCCACATTTCGTTAATTGACATTTTTGCCCTGATTATATCTTTCGGAACGATGGTATATCCGAGCCTCATTCCTGTAAATCCTGCTGTTTTTGAAAGTGAACATATTTCAATGGCACACTTTTTTGCACCCTCAATCTCAAATATACTGTGTGGCAAATCCTGACTATCAATAAAAGCCTCATACGCCGCATCGAATATTATTACCGAGTCATTTTCGTTTGCAAAATCGACCCATTTTTTAAGAGTAATAAAATCAAATACAACTCCTGTGGGATTATTGGGGGAGCAGATGTATATTATATCCGCCCGTGTGTTTTTATCAGGGTTCGGCATAAACAGATTTTTTTCATCGGATTTCATTCGTACTATTTTTCTTCCGGCGATAATATTTGTTTCGACATAAGATGGGTATGCCGGTTCCATCACAAGTGCGTTACTTGAAATATCAAACAAATCAATTATATCTGCAAGTTCGTCGCAAGCACCCGAAGAAATAAAGACTTCGTCAGAATCAATTTTAATTCCCCGATTTGAATAATAAACCGCTATTGCTTCTCTCAAAGCAGGGTCTCCGCACTCGTACATATATCCGTGAAATGTTTCCTTTTTTGATTGATCATCTACTGCATCGTGAAGTGCTTTTATTACTATCTCTGGGAGTGGAAGCGTAACATCACCAACACCCAAACGCAACAAATGTGCTTCCGGATTTTTTCTGAGATATTCATTACTTTTTTGCAAAATATTGTCAAAAAGATAAGAATCTTTGAGATTAGCATAGTTGATATTTGGTTTTAGCATACTATGTCTCCTTCATATACTGTTTCTGCAGGTCCGGTCATAGTAATTTTATAATCGTTACTTACAGTTATTTCAAGTGTTCCACCGTCAAGTTTTACAGTAATCGGCTTATCAAATTCGCAGATACCTTTACTTACCGCCGCTGCAACAACGGCACATGCACCTGTACCACACGCCAATGTTATACCACTGCCTCTTTCCCAGACACGCATACGGATTGTGTTTTTGTCTACAATTTTGGCAAATTCCGTATTAACTCCGTCAGGAAAAGGTTCGCTATTTTCGACTTGTGGACCGATGGTAGAAATATCTGATTTTTCTGCATTTTCTACAAATATAACTGCGTGTGGATTGCCTATAGATACCGGGGTGCAAATAATTTTACCGTTTTTAAGCGGCACGATTATATCGCTTGACACCTTTGCCTGCCCCATATCCACAGACACCGTTTTTACCTTACCGGCAATAAGGTGCAAATCAAGCGTCCTTATGCCTGAAAGTGTTTCAATATGCAGGTTGGTTTTTTCGGTATAACCCTTTTCGTAAACATATTTGCCTACGCACCTTATTCCATTTCCGCACATCTTTGCTTCACTGCCGTCAGCATTAAAAATACGCATTTTGAAATCTGCGACAGACGACGGTGATATAAAAATCATACCGTCAGAACCGACACCGAAATGTCTATCGGAAAGATGCCGGCAAAGATTTGCAATATTTTCAGGTGCATTTCCAAAAATATACAAATAATCATTTCCAAGTCCTTGCATTTTAGTAAAGTGCATAAATCATTCGCCTTTCATTTTACTGAATGCCGCACCTATGAAACCTTTGAATAGTGGATGTGGCTTATTTGGACGGGACTTAAATTCAGGGTGGTACTGAACGCCAACATAAAAATCTTGATCATCAAGTTCTACTGTTTCAACCAAAAGCCCGTCAGGGGAGATACCAGAAATAGTCAGACCGCAATTCTGCAATACTTCTCGATACTCGTTATTAAACTCATAACGGTGGCGGTGGCGTTCGCTGATGTTAAGTGAGGTATAACAACGCTCCATAGTAGTTCCGGGAGTAATTTTGCAAGGGTATGCACCAAGACGCAATGTGCCGCCCTTATCAACCTTGTTACTTTGTCCCGGCATAAAGTCTATCACTTTATTCTTGCAGTTTTCATCAAACTCGCCGGAGTTAGCATCGGCTATACCGGCAACATTTCTCGCATATTCGATTACCGCTATCTGCATACCAAGACATATGCCGAAATATGGTATTTTATGCTCTCTTGCATACTTAGCCGCAGTTATCATACCTTCAATTCCTCTTCCACCGAAGCCACCCGGAACTATAATTCCGTCAAGATTGCCGAGGATTTCCTCTGCGTTATCGTTATTAAGATTTTCGGAATCTATCCAGTGAATTTTGATATGAGTGTTGTAAAAATATCCTGCGTGACGCATTGCTTCCGCAACAGATAAATAAGCATCGTGAAGTGCTACATATTTTCCTACAAGACCGATATTTACACTATATGGTCGCTCTTTAATTTTCTTTACCATAACTGACCAGTCAGTAAGGTCAGGTTCTTTTGTTTTAAGACCTAATTCCCTGCAAACAACGGCTGAAAAGTCCGCTTTTTCAAGCATAAGCGGTGCTTCGTAAAGATT
>DFHZ01000061.1 GCA_002371985.1 Ruminococcaceae bacterium UBA3710
TCAGAAAGGTCATAAACATTTCCGTCAACACGAACCCTCGAATAGCCCGATTTTCTGGCATTCTCAAGTTCTTTTACATGTTCGCCCTTTCTATTATGAATAACAGGAGAAAGCAACTGAATTTTTGTTCCCTCTTCCAAATTCATAATAGTATCCACTATTTGGTCGGTAGGCTGCATAGATATTTCTTTTCCGCATACAGGACAATGCGGTATGCCCACTCTTGCAAACAAAAGTCTTAAATAATCGTATATTTCGGTTACTGTTCCAACCGTTGAACGAGGATTTTTAGATGTTGTTTTCTGGTCGATAGATATAGCAGGCGAAAGCCCGTCTATTGTATCAACCATAGGTTTTTCCATTTGACCTAAAAACTGACGGGCATAAGAAGAAAGCGATTCAACATATCTTCGTTGCCCCTCGGCATATATGGTATCAAAGGCAAGGGATGATTTTCCGCTTCCCGAAAGACCTGTAAATACAACAAGTTTGTTTCTCGGTATCTCTATATCAACATTTTTAAGATTGTGTTCCCTTGCACCCTTAATTACTATTTTTTCGTTTTCCAAAACAAAATCCTCCAAACAAAAGCAGTTGCTTTTATTTTACGCCTTTTTTTTATTAAAGTAAACAAAATTTTGCAAGTATCCGTTCTATTGTTATTGAAAAAAAGATTGTACTGTGTTAGAATAATAGCCGTTGAGGGAAAGTTTGGTGCAATTCCAACACGAGCCCGTCGCCGTGATATGCAAACTATCTTAATCTGATATACTCCCGCCGCAGGGAACGAAATACCATTGGGAAATTCCTGAGAAGGTTCAGATTTAAGTGCATTAAGTCGAAAGACCCGAAACAAGCAAACCTGTTTTTGTTATCAAAAATATTGCGAGTGCCAATATGACAGCAAAATCGGTTAATAATATTTTAGGAGAATGAAAAATGAAAATGAATTTTAACAAAGTATTTTCAAAAGTTATTTCATTTGTGCTTATTGCGGCTATGGCACTTACATTTTGTTCTTGCGGTAAAGCAGACGATGTGGCAAATACAGACTCCACACCCGCTACCGTAAGCGAAAAAGCAACCTCATCCGTTAAAACTTTAGGTGAAGGTGCAACCAAATTCAATTTTAATGTTGTTGATATCGAAGGCAACACGACTGAATTTGTAATCAACACCGACGAAAAGACGGTAGGTGCAGCACTTCTTAAGGTCGATTTAATCAAAGGCGATGAAAGTCAGTACGGTCTTTATGTTAAAGAAGTAAACGGTATAACCGCCGATTATGACACCGACGGAACATATTGGGCTTTCTATATAAACGGCGAAATGGCACCAACCGGCGTTGATTCAACCGATGTTGTTGCAGGAGCAACTTACGAATTTAAAGTTTCAAAATAATGAAATCCCGCTTAAAACTTTGGGAAATTACTCTCTTTCCGCTATTAGGGGCATTTATGTCTGTATCAAAAATAATGCTTGAATTTCTGCCGAATATTCATATGCTTGCTATGCTTACTATGGTATATACCGTAGTTTTTCGCAAGAAAGCGTTAATTCCTATATATATTTTTGTGCTTATACACGGAGTAATTGCAGGTTTTAATCTTTGGTGGATACCATATATTTATTTGTGGACGGTGCTTTGGGGTGTAACTATGCTGCTGCCGCAAAAAGTACCGACGAAATTCAAGGTAATTATGTATGCAGTAGTCTGTTCCCTGCACGGTTTTTTGTACGGCACACTTTATGCACCTATGCAAGCACTTATGTTCGGGCTTAATTTTAAGCAGACTATCGCTTGGATAATTGCAGGTCTTCCGTTTGATGCCGTTCACGGCATAGGAAACCTGTTTATGGGTTTACTTATAGTTCCCTTATCATCCGTTTTAAGCAAAACCATTAAAAGGTTTAATTAAGGAGTAATTATGAAAGATTTTTTGGCAAATTACGGCGGAACTATCATAATACTTGTTTTAATTCTGATAATTGTTTTCCTTTCGGTTAAAAGGCTTATCAAAAACCGAAAAAGCGGTAAGTGTTCTTGCGGTTGCGAGGGTTGTTCTTTCAAAGACAACTGTCATAAAAAGTAAAAAAAGGGGCTGTGAAAAACAGCCCCTTTTTTAAAAAACTAATAATTTGAATATTTTCTGCATAGACTATATTCGGGTGATTAGTATGATTTTAAAATTCAATTTAAAAAAATTCCTGATTTCAATTCTTATTCCACTTGCCGTAGGAGGGCTTTCCGCATTTATTACGAGAAATGATATGGACATCTACAAAGATATCAACCGACCGCCTTTATCTCCGCCGTCGGTACTTTTCCCTGTTGCCTGGACTATACTCTATATCTTGCTTGGAATATCCTTCTATATTGTTTGGAATACAGATTACAAAGAAAGCAAAGCAAAACCTTACTTCTTTTTTATAGCCGGGTTAATTCTTAATTTTATTTGGTCGCCGGTCTTTTTCTCGGCAAGACTTTACTTTGTGGCACTTATAATTCTCCTGCTGTTACTGATAACAATAGTTTTAATGTTTGCTGAATTTCACAAGGTTTCAGAACTTGCCGCATACCTGCAAATACCGTATTTACTTTGGCTTCTATTTGCAGGATATTTGAATATCGGTATATATTTGCTTAACAGATAAAAAACGGGGCTGTTTTTCACAGCCCCTTAAATTTATGTATTTATTATGCTTTATTGATTGAGCCGAAAAGTTCCATCTTTTCTTTAACGGTTTCTTTGATTGCGTCAAAACCGGGAGCCAAGAGTTTTCTCGGGTCAAATCCCTTGCCTTGCAAATCTTTACCCTCTTCTATATATTTACGGGTTGCAGCGGCAAAACTCAACTGACATTCGGTATTAACATTGATTTTGGAAACACCCAAAGAAATGGCTTTCTTAATCATATCAGCAGGAATTCCTGTACCGCCGTGAAGAACGAGAGGCATTTCGCCGGTAAGTTCTTGAATATCAGCAAGAGTATCAAATCTAAGACCTGCCCAGTTTTCGGGATATTTTCCGTGAATGTTACCGATACCGGCAGCAAGCATTGTAACTCCCAAATCTGCAATCATTTTGCATTCTTTCGGGTCAGCAACCTCTCCGCCGCCGATAACACCGTCTTCTTCGCCGCCGATAGCACCTACCTCTGCTTCGAGAGAAAGACCTAATTTATTGCAAGTTTCAACTAATTCTTTTGTCTTTGCGATATTTTCTTCAATCGGATAATGAGAACCGTCAAACATAATTGAAGAGAAACCTGCTTCAATACATTTTTTTGCACCTTCATAAGAGCCGTGGTCAAGGTGAAGAGCAACCGGAACTGTAATTCCGAGTTCCTCAATCATTCCGTTTACCATTCCGACAACGGTTTTATAACCGCACATATATTTACCGGCACCCTCGGAAACACCGAGAATTACAGGAGAATTTAATTCCTGTGCCGTTAAAAGAATAGCCTTTGTCCATTCAAGATTGTTAATGTTGAACTGACCTACGGCATATTTACCTGCCTTAGCCTTTGTCAACATCTCTTTTGCTGATACTAACATAAAAATATCTCCTTTAATTTTATTAAAATCATTATACACTAATGTATTTAAGAATACAAGTGCAAATGACAAAAATTTATCAAATTCCGTCGTCCTCTTTGACCTGCGTTGGAGGAACTTCCAAAAGTTCAGGGTTACTCAACAACTGCTTCATCTTTCTGAAAGCAATGGCAAAATAACTGCCCGAACAAATTCTTTCGTCCATAACAACACCCAAGGGCATACATTTTTCGTAAACGATTTCTCCGCCCTTGCGTTTGGCAACTTCCCGTGAATTACCTATTGTTATTACAAGACTTGTCGTTCCGAAATCATAAATATGGTGATATATATGATTTGTTCTGATGGATGCAAGGTTTGAAATTACCATTGTATTATGAAACGGCGATATATCAATAATCTTTTTCGGCAAAAGATTATGTTTATCGAGGAATTTGAAAACTTTAACTCCAACCCTTAAAAGTCCCGGTATGCCAAGCAAAACTTTAATCATTTTCTCTGTTCCGTTGTCCTCGGGAGTATTTCTGTTCGCCTCGACATACTCGTTTATTATGTCATTTACCTCAAAAACGGTATTATCGGGTTTAAAATACATTTTAGACATTGTTCCGTCGCTTGTTTCCCCCGATTTTAAAACAACCATTCCGACAGCAAGTTCATTTCTTGCATATATGTTAGAGTTCACAACAAAACGGTTAAGTTGCGGAAACTCGGCAACTGTTTGAGCAAAAGCCGCCAAAAACACTGCCATATGGCTAAGTCTTATCCCCTGTTTTCTTTTTTCGTTGATATACTTTTGAATAGGCTCAAGCGGAATATCTAATGTGATCATATTCATAGAGTCAGTTCGCTTATCCATAATATGTGCCGCAACAGTATACATAGGTTCCGCATTTTTAAGACGAATACCGTCTTTCCTCATACAATTCAACCCCTAAATACATATTTTTTGATATTTTATCATTTTTTTGGTAAAAACACAAGAAAAAATCCGCAAAACTCAAAAGAATTCTGCGGATAAACATATTAGTCGTTTGAGAAAGGAAGCAAAGCAACCTGACGAGCGCGCTTGATAGCAGTTGTAAGTTCACGCTGATGTTTAGCGCAAGTACCTGTTGCTCTACGGGGAAGAATCTTCGCGCGTTCGGAAACAAACTTGCGAAGTTTTGCAACATCCTTATAATCAATTTCTTCTACACGGTCAGCACAAAAATGGCAAACTTTCTTGCGAGGCTTTCTGTGTAATGGTCTATCAGTCTTTTCCACCTAAAAGTTCCTCCTTATCAGTATTTAATCGCTTGTTGAATTAAAACGGAAGATCATCATCCATATCGCCTGAGATTTCGGTGAAATCATTAGCGGTTGCATTAGAGAAAGATTCAACAGGTTCGCTACCTGCTGCATTATCTCTCTTTGATTCAACAAACTGAACATTATTTGCAACAACCTCAAATGCTGTACGGTTATTGCCGTTTTTATCGGTATAACGACGGGTCTGGATAGAGCCCTCTATACCAATCATAGTACCCTTTTTAAAGTACCTTGTAATAAATTCCGCAGTCTGACGCCAAGCAACAATATTGATAAAATCAGTTTCTGTTGTTTCGCCTGAACGATAACGGCGACTTACCGCAATGGAGAATGATGTAACGGAAATTCCGTTAGGCGTAGTCTTTAGCTCAGGATCAGCGGTTAAGCGACCTGTTAAAACAACTAAATTAAACATAAGTCAAACCTCCATTATTTCTTGATGGTCATTACACGAAGAACGCCATCGGTAATTCCTGCTATACGCTCAAGTTCAGCAGGGAATGTTGCATCGGCGGTAAATGTAAAGAATACATAATAACCTTCAGCCTCATCGTTGATAAGATAAGCAAGACGACGCTTACCCCAATCATCAACGTTTTCAACTGTGCCGTTCTTAGCAATTAACTCATTGAACTTATCTTTTAAAGCGGTAACTGCTTCGTCGCCGTCTTTAACAGAAAAGATAAGAGTTGCTTCATACTTAGCTGTCATTTCGTTGCACCTCCTCATGGACATTTGTCCGACAGGTATTACCTCTGTCCTGTCGGCAAGGGGTTTTTATAGGCATAATCCTACAAATAACTCTAATATTTTATCAACTTACAACCTATTTGTCAACCTTTTTTTATTTGACTTGACTTTTTTTGTATGGTATAATATTTAACAATTCTTGGAGGGGATATTTATGTTGCTGACCATTGACATAGGCAATACCAATATTACTATCGGTGCTTTTGAGGGCGATGTTTTGACATTTACCGCAAGACTTGCGACTGATACAAGGCTTACAAGCGACCAATATGCCTATGAAATCAAGAATATTCTGTCTCTTTACGGAAAGAGCCTCGCTGATATAGAAGACTGCATAATTGCGTCGGTTGTTCCGAATGTTGAAACAAACATTTGCAATGCCATTTCGAATATCTGTCAGGTTGTCCCTATGACGGTGGGACCCGGAATTAAAACCGGTCTTAACATCAAAATAGATAACCCTGCTCAACTCGGTGCAGACCTTGTTGCAGGTGCCGTCGGTGCTGTCGCTGAATACACTCTCCCCTGCATTGTTATAGATATGGGAACTGCGACAACCATTTGTGTTATTGATGAAAACGGTTCTTTTTTGGGCGGTTCGATAGGTGCAGGTGTACGGCTTACTTTAAAGGCTCTTTGCGAGAATACCGCTCAACTTCCATACACCGATATTTCGGCACCTAAATCTGTAATCGGCTCTAATACAACCGACTGTATGAAATCGGGTCTTATTTACGGAACTGCGGGACTTATAGACGGCATTGTCGAAAGAATGCAGGAAGAACTCGGCGAAACCGCAAGTGTTGTTGCTACAGGTGGACTTTCACAAGCCATCATAAAATATTGCAAAACAGACATAATATATAACGAAAATCTTTTGCTCGACGGATTAAGAATAATATACGAAAAGAACAAATAATTTTTTGGTTTTACCTGCTGTTTATCAGCAGTAAAATAAATTTATGAACTGTACCTTTTTAGGACAGTATCGGAGGTAATTATATGAAAAAACAAAATTTGTTCAACCTGACTTTGACTGCACTTTTTATAGCCATAATTGTCATTATGGACTTTACGCCGTTAGGTTATATTACAACCGGCGCATTTTCCATAACTCTTATGACGCTACCAGTTGCGGTAGGTGCCGTTTGTTTAGGTATTAAGGGCGGAATAATTTTGGGTGCAATGTTCGGGCTCACAAGTTTTTTACAGTGTTTCGGTATCGGCTTTATGATAGACCCGAGTGCGTCGTTTCTCTTTAACACAAGCCCGATTGCTACGGCTGTTACCTGCTTTATACCGAGAATACTTGCAGGTCTTATTACGGCATTGGTTTTTGAATTGTTATCAAAGAGTAAAAAGCAAAGCCTTATATCAATATCGGTAAGTTGTTCGCTTATGCCTATACTTAATACCATATTGTTTTTATCCTGCTATGTATTACTTTTCAAAAACACCGTTCTTTCGGGTGTTGCGGTAAAAACCGTTTTCCTTTCTGCAATTTCTCTTAACGGGTTAATAGAACTTCTTGTTACCCTCGCGGTTGGCTCTGTACTTTGCAAAGTTGTATTTAACTTCGTAAATAAATTAAAGGTAAACTAATACTTTTTATGTGAAAATTTAACAAAAGTCGGTTTTTACCGGCTTTTTTTTTATTATTTGAGTAAAAAAACTACATATTGTAAAAAAACTCTTTATTTTTTTACAAATATTTGGTATAATAACTTGAATGTTCGAATACTATATATGTATTTCATATTATTATTGGGAACATCTTTAATTTGTTAATATTTTTTAGGAGGTTGATTCGTAATGAGTCATAAGTATGTTTACCTTTTCAGCGAAGGCGACGCTTCTATGCGTGAGCTTTTGGGCGGTAAGGGTGCAAACCTCGCAGAAATGACCAAAATTGGTCTTCCTGTTCCTCAGGGTTTCACCATTTCTACCGAAGCTTGCACACAGTATTATGAAGACGGCCGTCAAATCAATGCCGATATTCAGGCAGAGATTATGGAGAACATCGAAAAGATGGAAAATATCACCGGTAAAAAATTCGGTGATAAGAAGAATCCTCTTCTCGTTTCTGTTCGTTCCGGTGCCCGTGCTTCAATGCCCGGTATGATGGA
>DFHZ01000117.1 GCA_002371985.1 Ruminococcaceae bacterium UBA3710
TCGGGCTCATAACCCGGAGGTCGTGAGGTTCAAGTCCCACCCCCGCAACCAAAAATCCGTCTTTTCGAAGACGGATTTTCTTTTACCTAAAATGCCCTGAAATCCACTGTTTATGCGGTTCTCAGGACTTTTTTGTTTTGGTTTGAAAAAATGAAAATTTAACTTAAATTCGTTTCCGTTGCACGCCGGTTGCACACTTTTTAAGTCCCTAATTAAAGCATATTCTAACATTTCTCATTTGTCTTTTATACTATAGTCTCAAAATATCAAGTATTTTCCTGCCGGAATCAAGGACAATATCCGGCTTATATTCGGAATCGTTTAAAACTTCCGTTGTAGTTTCGCCGCTCATTACAAGTATACTAACCGTTCCTGCATTTATACCGCTTTTTACATCGGTATAAATGCGGTCGCCTATAACTGCGGTTTCATCCCGACGACAACCTGTTTTTTCCATAGCGAGCATGGGCATAAGTGGCTCTGGTTTACCTATTATAATAGGTCTTTTACCCGTAGCGTTGAAAATCATATCGCAAACGCTTCCGCAATCGGGAACACTTCCGAATTCCGTCGGGCAGACATAATCGGGGTTTGTTGCAATATACGGAAGTTCCTTCGTATTCAACATCTCTGAAATATCACTTAATTTTTTAAATGTAAGTTCAGTGTCAAATCCCATTACTATACAGTCGGTTTTATCCTTATCATCAGTAACCGTAAATCCCTCTTTTTTAAGTTCGTCTTTAAGCGATTTTGTTCCGCAAACATAAAGCCGTGCTCTTGAATAGTGTTTTTTAAGATAGTACGCCGTTGCCTGAGATGATGTTATGAAGTCGTCGTATTGGGCGTCTATGCCAAGTTTCTCAAGCTTCTCAATATATGCTTCAACACTTTTAGAAGAATTATTTGTCATAAACATATATATTGCACCGTTCGATTTTATTTCTTTGAGCAAATCAATAGTAAAATAAAAAAGTCGGTTCCCGAGATAAAGTGTTCCGTCCATATCCAAAAGATACAGTTTTAATCTTTTAATTGTTGATATTGTATTCATAATTACAGTTAATACTCTTTAAATTCACAGTTGTTAAGTTTTCTATCAATAAATTTTTGTCGCCAATTCCGTCAAAAAAATCCGAAATCTTTTTTAAAAAACAGTTTTATATTTTCCGATTCATATCCGTAAGTTTTGACTTACTGTTGATAAGGACAAAACGCCTGATGAAATGAAAAATCCGGCCCTTTTAGGCTTGTCGTCCTCGCAAGGCGTCAGCCTTGCTTCGTCCTTCGCACCGAAAATTTCTCGTATTTTTCTATTTTCCAGGTGCGAAGCAGTTTTGTAAGATGCAATTTTCGGCTATCCGGTCGAAGCCGAAAAATGTTGGCATACTGGCGTATGTCAAGGTTTTGAGGCAATGACCGTAGCAAAAATTGCCTTCCAAAACCGATTTGTCCTTACCAACAGTAAGTCTTCGCTTGCAAATTATGATTATCTCTTTTGCATGTGATTAGAACAAATCAAATGCAAACAAATGTACCTGCGCACTGCCATAGGTGTTCCAAAGGGTTTCGGAAAAATAGGTGGTTTTCGGTATCAGCCGAACGGCAGTTGTGTCGGCATCTATATTACCTTTTATCATTCTCCGATGGTTTTTATCTTCCGTATAAACCGTCTTCCATTCCCCGTCATCGCCGAGAATTTGAATCTTGAAAGATTTAAGCATACATTTCGGAAAACCGAAAGAAGTATGATTGTAATCAGCCCTTTTAAAGAGCGTCGTTGAAATATTCAACACATCGGGATTACCTTCGGTATATTCACGGTCAAGGTCGCTGTCAACAATAAGTCTGAAGCCGCCTATATGCGTTTTTTCGGGGAATGTATAGGTAATAGCACGGTTACAAATGCCGCAGTACCCGTTATCGTTACCCCAGATTTTACGGTCAATACCGTTTTGAAGATTAGATGGGTCGCCGTACTCTGCGGTTAAAACTGCCTTTTTGGTCAAATCGGGCATCTTTCTCTTAAATTTCGGCAGGAAGCAGTCATCCTCCAACAAGATATCCTGAAGTTCGGTAATATAACTTCCGACTTCCCGCGGCAAAATTCCCTTTTCAACTGCGAGTGCGGCGGCAGTTCCTACCGCCTGACCTATGACTCCGCAGGTCGCCATAACTCTTGTTGTGGCAAAGGCTAAATGGGAGGCACTGATATTTCGTCCCGCGAACATAAGATTTTCAATGTTTTTTGAATAAAGACTGCGGTAAGGTATACCGTAAGGCTCTTTTAGACGGATTTTTTGAAGATGTCCTTCATCCTTACCCGTCATATTAAACCCTCCGGGAAGATGATTATCTATTTGCCAACCGCCGTAAGCGACTGTATCTTCAAATATCTTTGCGTTTATGACATCATCCTGCGTCATAACATAGTCGCCTAAATAGCGGCGGCTTTCTCTTTTTCCGGGCAAAAAACCTATCCAGTCGAGTTCCCAGTTATCTGCACCGTGATCGTCTTGATTTTTAATATGATCCCATACTCCAAAGGCGATTTTTAACAATTCGTCGCGTATTTCTTCCGTATCGTGTATAGAGTCCTGTTCGCCGCCGAGTTCGATCCAGTAAAAGTTGGTGTTGATTTTATTAAGGCAGTCGTGCGGTTTATTGTGCATTTCTTCATTTGTACGGTAAGTATATGCCCATTCAGGAGGTATGAAAGAGATTTTTCGGTCAGTTTCATGTGCCTGAATCATAAGCGACATACCCATAGTTTTACGGTCGCTCTTATCGGGTGCAAGGCTCTCGCCGAATACAGTTTTTGACTCCCTGCCGAGCATATATTCGGCTCCGGTAAGTTCCGCTAATATGCTATCGCCCGAACAGTCGGCAAAAATTTTTGCCTCGACCGTTTGCCATGTATAAGTGGTAAGTTGGAAGCCGGTGACGGATTTAATACTGTTGCCGTCTGTTTCGGCATCACAGCATGCACAGTTTAAAAGGAGAGTAATATTAGGCTCAAATTTCACTTTCTCATAAAGTATCGAGTCCCAAATTGAAAAATTACGGTCTGGATTGCGGTACATATTTTCAAGCAAAATTTCTTCCATAAGACCGGTTTCCTGCAAATGGCGTACCCGACTTCCGGCACCCGACACCCACATTCTTATCTCGCTTGACGAGTTGCCTCCAAGTACCGGTCTGTCCTGCATCAGTACGACCTTCGCGCCGTGCCGTGCAGCAGAAATTGCCGTCATAATACCGCCGAGTCCTCCGCCGATAACACACAAATCCGTAATATGTTTTTTTGATCTTAAGTCCAATTTACCCATTTTCTTTTCCCCTTTTATCAATAAATTCTTAATTCAAAGACTTTTATACACGGGTCGCCCCATGTATTTAAAAAATCAATTCTTACCGTATCGCACTGCGTTTTTTCAAACTTGATTTTGACAAGGCGTTGAAAGTTTTCCTTAATGTCTTTTGTGCAGACGGTTTTGCCGTCCTTAATTAGTTCAACCTTAAAATCTCTGACAAGTTCTGTCGGTACTCCAATTTTTTGCTGGTTCTGTCTTGTTGACGAAAGGGTTATCTTCTTTTCGGTATTAAAATCGGAATCAAACACAAACTGAATCGTACTTACTATTGACGGTTTTTCGAGTCTTATCAAAAGATTTTCGGGTGTATTATCCACTAAAGGTTTTGAATGCCAGGCGTTTGTTTCGTCGCCGATTTTTCTCGTAGTTCCGTTTATGAGATTGGTTGCGGGATAGCCGTCTTCCTCGCTTGAAGCAGTAATAACGGCGTTCTTTGCAAGATCTGCGGCATCAAGATTGATAACATCAGGCAAATAGCAATCGTCTTTGAGGAGGTTTTGTTGTAGCAGTTTTATATCAACATTCCTAATATCATCGGCATTATCCTTACAAAGCATTGCCGCCGCAGTTCCTACAGCCTGACCTCCTAATGCACAGGTTCCCATTACCCTCGTACTTGACATTGCAAGTTTACTCGCTCCCATACATCTTCCGCCGACAAACAGATTTTTAAAATCCTTTACACAATAAGAACGGTAAGGAATATCATAAGAGCCTTCAACCGGGTATATAAAAGACGGTTTCTTATCAAAAGCAAACAGATTTGTATGATTATCAATATCCCATCCGCCGTAGGCTACTTTATCGTCAAATCGGCGGTTGTTTAAAACATCGTTTTCTGTAAGCATATAATCGCAGACTATCCTTCGGCTTTCGCGAACACCCGGAAGCATACCAACCCAAGCAAGTTCGTAGTTTTGAGCACCGTGCTCGCCGCCGTTTTTAATATGGTCCCAAACGCCGTAAACAGCCGATACAAGTTGGTCTCTTATATCCTCGTACTCTTCAATAATGTTCTCTTTTTCTCCGCAAATCTCTATCCACCAATATCCGTAGTCCTGGGCGTATCCGCCGAATAACACCCTTAATTCTTCGGGTGTAATATTTTTCATAATTTCGGGAGAAATATCGGGTGCGTGTTTACGGAATTTAAGTTGTTCCTCCGTAAAGTGAATTACCTCAACAGGAGGAATAAACTTAACGGGATGTCCCCTGTCTATCGCCTTAAAAAGAAGCGTGTTGCCCATACGGTTATTGTTTTCGGTTTCGGGTGCATGCGGCTCATTATATTCGGATTTTGCTTCGCTGCCCGTCTTAAACCCGGCGTCTGCAAATGTGCAAAGCGTACCGTTACCCGTACAGTCCGCAAAAAATTTCGCCGTAATTTCAAAATGGCGTTCAGTCGTAAGTTGATAACATTCGATTTTAGTTATTATACCGTTTTCACTTTCGGCTTTATGCATTGTTGTGTTAAGATAAAGCGTTAAATTCTTTTCTTTTTTTACGGTATCAAACAGCACGGCATCCCAGATAGAAAAGTTAAAACTGTCATTCACCCGCTTATTTGAAAGCATCAGTTCATGCACTATTCCGCCTTCGGTAAGTTCGGGTTTTTTCATATTTGAATTTGCGCCGCAGATATGCATTCTGATTTCACTCGAAGCATTTCCGCCAAGTACCGGGCGCTCGTGTATAAGAGCAGTTTTTGCTCCATTCCGTGCCGCCGCAACAGCCGCGCAAATTCCGGTTATACCGCCGCCTACCACAACAAAATCATAGTTTTTCTCATAAGAGTTTATCATTTATTTTCTCCATTAAAAAGTTCGTCAATTATTCCCAAATCCCAGCAAAGACGGGGTAAAACATACTTATCCCTTATATCTTTCGCCGCTTTAAAGGTCATCGGAAGTATTTCGCTGTCAAGACCTATTTCCGCCAATGTTTTCGGAAGCCCTACTTTATCGAAAAGTTTTTCCGTTTTTTTAATATCGGGCAGTTCCTCATCAATAATTTTTAGAATTTCATTCCATTTTTCTATAATTATACCAATTCGTTTTTTATGACTTTCAACACTGTATTTTTGCTCGGTTTTTTCGAGGGCTATCATACTGTCAGCCCCCCTGCCGAGAAAACTTTTGAGTTTTTCGCTCCAATCGGAATAGTCAAAACCGGCAACATATTTTAATGCTTTTTCCTTGTCGGGAGTGATATTTTTCACTTTGTCGTAAAGTTTAAGCGCGGCAAGTGTCCCTACGGCGCACTGAATTCCATGAAGTTCTACAGGTGTTCCGAAACTCACGCCTCGCATATCCCATATATGCGATAAATAATGCTCAATTCCCGAGGCGGGACGGGAAACTCCGGCAAATTTCATTGCCGCACCGCAAAGTATCAGTCCCTCAAAAACCGCCTCAACAGACTCTT
>DFHZ01000116.1 GCA_002371985.1 Ruminococcaceae bacterium UBA3710
TCTTTGAGTTCAAGACCTAACTCTTCGGAAATAACCTGACCGCCTGTAAGGATAGCAATATCACGAAGCATTTCTTTTCTTCTGTCGCCAAATCCCGGTGCCTTAACGGCAACGCAGGTAAATGTTCCACGAAGTTTATTTACAATAAGGGTTGAAAGTGCTTCGCCCTCAATATCTTCAGCAATGATAACGAGTTTTTTGCCCGACTGAACAATTTGCTCAAGCAAAGGCAGTATCTCTTGAATATTGGAAATCTTCTTATCTGTAATCAAGAGAAGAGCATCGTCGATTACTGCTTCCATCTTATCGGAATCGGTAACCATATAAGGGGTAATATATCCTCTGTCAAACTGCATACCCTCAACAACTTCGGAATATGTTTCGGCAGTCTTTGACTCTTCAACGGTAATTACACCGTCAGCCGTAACCTTTTCCATTGCTTCGGCTATAAGTTTACCGATAACTTCATCACCCGAAGAAACGGTAGCAACTCGTGCAATGTCATCAGTACCCGATACCTTTTTGGAATTTTCAATAATAGTCTTTACAGCAGTATCAACAGCCTTTGTGATACCCTTTTTTACTACCATCGGATTAGCACCGGCGGCAACATTCTTCATACCCTCGCTGATAAGAGCCTGAGCCAGAACAGTTGCAGTTGTTGTACCATCTCCTGCGGCATCGTTTGTCTTTACCGATACTTCTTTTACAAGTTGAGCGCCCATATTTTCAAACGGGTCTTCAAGTTCAATTTCTTTAGCGATTGTAACACCGTCATTTGTTATAAGCGGCGAACCGTATTTCTTATCCAAAACAACATTTCTGCCCTTAGGTCCCAATGTAACCTTGACAGCATCGGCAAGTTTATCAACACCTATTTGAAGTGATTTTCTTGCGTCTTCACCGAAAATTATATTTTTAGCCATAATACATTATCTCCTTATTCAACAATACCTAAAATGTCGGCGATATGAAGAATTGTATACTCTTCGTCGTCAATTTTAACATCTGTTCCTGCATATTTTGCGGCAATTACTTTTTGACCGACCTTGATACTCGCAGTCGATATTTCCTTTCCGTCTACCATACCGCCCGGTCCTACTGCTATAACTTCGGCAACCTGAGGTTTTTCCTTTGCGGATGAAGTAAGTACAATTCCGCTTTTGGTTGTTTCTTCGGCTTTAACCGCTTTGATAACAACATTATCAGCAAGTGGTTTTATTTTCATAATTATTCCTCCTGTAAAGCAAATATTTAATTTGCCAAATTTGACTTACTGTTGATAAGGACAAAACGCCTGATAAAAGGCTAAATTGGGTCTTTTTACGGCTTGTTGTCCTTGCAAGGCGTCAGCCTTGCAGCGTCCTCCGCACCGAAAAATCCACGAATTTTTCTCTTTTTCAGGTGCGAAGCAGTTTTGTAAGATGCAATTTTCGGCTATCGGTCGAAGCCGAAAAATGTTGGCATACTGGCGTATATCAAGGTTTTGAGGCAATGACCGTAGCAAAAATTGCCTTCCAAAACCGATTTGTCCTTACCAACAGTAAGTCTTTGTTTATATATTATATTATAATCACTTTTTCTCAAAAGTCAAGGAAAGTCAAAAAACTTAAATATTTGTTAACAATTTCGCCGTTACTCCATTTGGAACGACAAAATTCACTCCCGCCTTTACTATCTCAAAACGCATACTTTTAGTTTCTGTTATTTCGCCGTCCAGATTGACGGGGATAGGAATATCGGAATTAAAAGACATTGAACTGCACTCGTCAAAAGTACAATAGTCAAGGTCAAATATATCGCCTTTTTCGTATTTCTTTAAAAATCCGGGTATTTTGAGTTTTGAAATCACATCTACCATAGTAAAATCAAGTTTTCCGTCATTCGGTACCGCTTTCGGTGCTGCCATAAACCCTCCCCCATAGAAAGGAGCATTTGCTATAACGGCAAAGAGGCAGGATTTTTGTTTCGGGGCATTATCATTTACACTTATATTTATCTTAACACCTATTTTTGAAAGAAATGTTTTTATTATAGAAAGTTTATAAGCCATCTTTCCTGATACTAACGGCCAATTTTTAAAAATTGTCATATCCCTTGCTACAATGGCATCCATACCAACCGAGCAACCGTTAAGGCAGTATCTGTCCCCCGCCTTGATTATATCCATAGGCACCGCACTGCCATCTACTTGCGATGCAATATCAAGGAATTTTTCCTTATCGCTGAAATACTTTAGAAAATCGTTTGCCGAGCCACAGGGGACAACACCGAGCGAAACATTAGAAAAACCGATAATTCCGTTTAAAATCTCATAAACGGTTCCTTCTCCTCCACAAGCATAGATACAAATATTCTCGCCTGTCTTAGCATATTTCTTAGCGGTAATTTCAGCATCACCTTTAAACTTTGTAACATAGATTTCATATTCTTGGGGCTTACCGAAAAAGTATTCTTTAACTTTTTCTTCAATTTCTTTTTGAATACTCCCTTTTCCGGCGGTCGGGTTAATAAAAAATATATGTTTCATTTACTTCTCCTATTACTTACGGTTCAAATACATAAATAATTGACATTTTATCATTCCGTTATAAAGTTTTCTTCTTTTGTCTGCCGGAGCACCGAAGTATTTTTCAAACTCGTCGTGAGGACTGATTATAAAATATTTTTTCCCTTGTTCGGGTTTAAATCTTTCACCCATTATTCGGTACAGATTTTCCGCTTGTCTGACATCGAGAAGCCTTTCTCCGTAAGGCGGATTTGTAACGACAACACACCTCTCGCCGTAAGTTGAAAAATCTTTTATATCGCCGACAGTTGCTTTAACATATTTTTCAACCCCTGCTTTTTTAGCATTTTCAAGGGTCAGTTCCACAGCAGACGGGTCAATGTCAAAACCGTTTGCACAAAACTCGATATTATGCAGAATTAAATCTTGTGCCCTCATTCTCTCTTCCTGCCATACCTTTTGAGGTATTGCGGAAAATCTTTCAGCGGCAAAAAACCTGCGAAGTCCGGGAGCAATTTTAGCCGCCATCATAGCCGACTCTATAAGCAGTGTTCCGCTTCCGCAAAACGGGTCAAAAAACAGCGTGTCGGGATATATTCTTGCAATATCGCACATTGCCGCCGCCAAAGTTTCTTTAAGCGGAGCATCATTTGATTTTCTTCTGTACCCTCTTTTATGAAGTCCTTCGCCCGAAGTATCTATCATAACGGCAACATTATCTTTAAGTATGGTAAACTTGATTTTATATTCGGGTCCTGTTTCCGAAAACCAAGAAATACCGTATACCGAGGAAAGCCTTGTAACAACAGCCTTTTTTATTATCTTTTGACAGTCAGGCAAACTGTGTAAAGCAGAATCAATAGTAGAGCCTGTTACGGGGAAAGTGTCATCTTTCCCGATAAAGTTTTCCCACGGTAAAGTTTTAATATTGTCAAACAGTTCGGTAAAGGTTGTAGCGCAAAACTGTCCCATATTGATAAGAATTCTTTCCGCAAAACGGGAGTTGATATTAGCACGGGCGAGCATATTGAAATCGCCCTCCAAAAGAACTCTTCCGTTTTCGGTAACTACATTTTCAAAGCCCATTCGCTTAAATTCACCCGCAGCAATACTTTCGATACCGAAAATGCAAGGGGCTATCATCTTTATTTTTTCATTCATTTACTTTATCTCCGCCGATTTATGTCTTGTAACATGACAACCTATATTTACCGCAACCGGCAAACCGGCTATATGCGTCGGTGCCGTTTCTATATTAACGCTAAGTGCAGTTGTATCACCGCCAAAGCCCTGAGGACCAATATCAAGTTTATTTATACTTTCTAATAATTCTTGCTCCAATTCTGCGTAAAAAGTATTTGCATTCCTTTTAGTAATATCACGGCACAGTGCAATTTTGGAAAGCAGGGCACACTGCTCAAAATCTCCGCCTATTCCGACCCCTACAACAATAGGGGGGCATGGGTTATTTGAGGCTTTTCTTACAATATCAATTACGGCTTTTTTAACACCTTCTATCCCGCTTGAAGGTTTAAGCATTTTTATATCGCTCATATTTTCGCTGCCGAAACCTTTAGGAGCAACGGTGATTTTAACACTATCGCCGTCAACTATTCTTGTATGTATTATAGCAGGGGTATTGTCGTTGGTATTAACACGGTTGATAGGGTCAAAAACAACCGACTTTCTAAGAAGTCCCTGCTCATAACCGAGTTTTACTCCCAAATTTACGGCATCATATAAACTTCCGTCCGTAAAGTGAACATCCTGACCTATATCCAAAAACACAACCGCCATACCGGTATCCTGACAAATGGGAAGATTTTTTGATTTTGCAAATGATATGTTTTCCTCCAAATCGCCCAAAATCTCTTTTGCCAATTTGTTGTTTTCACACTCTTTACAAAAATGAATACGGTTTTCTATATCTACGGGAAGTTGTTTATTCGCATCAATACAAAGGTTTTTAACCGTATCGGTAATTCTTTTTACACTTATTTCTTTTATTTTAATCACCATTTCTTTCTGATAAAATAAAAGGCGTTTTCACCATTCTGCGATGAAACGCCTTATAATTATCTGTTATTTCCTCCACGCTTTGAACGACGGGCATCGGGATTTTTTCTTTTAAGGTCGGAAAATTTTTCATCACTCGAAGCCTTAAACTTATTCATCATCTCTTCAAAAGAAGCAGGTTCGCTTTTTTGGGGAGCCCATTCATAATTAGGGTTCGGTTTTCTGCTTTCCGAGTTTTCCTTAGGTCTTTGATTATTCGGTTTAGCAGGTTTAGGCATTGCTCTTTTTATGCTGAGCGAAATTTTACCGTCTTCGCCTATATTCATAACCTTAACCTTTACGGTATCGCCAAGTTTAACAAATGAATTTATATCGCTTACATAGTCATTGGCGATTTCCGAAATATGAACCATACCCGAAAGTTCATCAGGCAAACTGACAAATACTCCGTATTCTTTAACCGAAACTATCTTTCCTTCTACTATTTCCCCGACTTTTAACTGCATATACGAATTGTTACCCCTTCAAAGATTAATTACCCGATATATCAACATAGATTTCTTCGTTTGAATAGACGAAGCCCAATCTTTGTCTCGCCGCTTTCTCAATTATCTGTTCTTTAGAGCCGTTATCAATTAAGTTCTTTAATTCCTCAACATCGGCTTGTTTTGTTTTAAGTTCCTCATTAAGTGCATTAAGTTCGCTTTTTTTAGAGTTCAAATCATTTAAGAGCCCTACAAGTTTTGTAATCATAAAAACCGATACAAATATCACAAGTAAGCGGAGAATAATACTTCTCTTCTTAACGGCACGGGACATAAAATCCTTCACTTCTTTTCATTCTTATCTTTACAAAAGACAGTATATAACATTTGTTCTGTATTTTTCAAGAGTTTTTTTATTATTTTTAAGGATTTAAGCGATATTTCGAGCATTTTTTTAACCAATATCTGCAAATAATATAAACTGCTGTTGATTAAGCCCCTTATAAACATAAAAACTTTTGACGAAATTTTAGAGATAATTTTTGAAAAAAACGACTTAACAAACCAAAATCCCAACATTTGAGCAAAAATAATATAAAACCTTAAACTGCCGTTTGTAAGGCAATAAAGAAGTATCAGATTAAAAAATGCCAAGACTATAAAAAACACAGTATCAAATATGTTGATTACTGTTTTTTTATTACCTAAAGAAAAGGCAGGAAAAAATAAATAATAAAACAAAGCAGATATTATACCGAAAATAATGCCTATTAAGAAATTCAGCAACTGTCCTGTACTCGTTATCTCCCACATATCACTTTAAAAGCCTTGAGAAAAAGCCACCGTCGGATTTTGTATCCGATAAATATATGACTCCGTGAATTTTACCTGTTGCTTTAAATTCGCCTATTTCATCATTAAAACTTGAAATTGTCAAATTCTCGCCCTTTATGGTAATTTTTCCCAAAATACTCTCTACAAGAATTGATTCGTCATCAAAAGAAACTACGGTTTTTACACCGCTTATATCTATAACATTTCTGTTGCTTAAAATGACCGTATTGTTGTCAAATTCTTTTTCGGACATAAAAACACCCCTTATAAATAAATTGTATTTATAAGGAGTCTAACTTATTCTATTATTTTAAAAAGCAGATTTGCGTCGTCTTTTTTAACCGTTTCGTTTATTGCCGAAACTTCAACCTTAACAGGTTTTGAGCCGAACGATATTTCTATTATATCGCCTACCTTAACATCGTAAGATGCTCTTGCGGTTTTACCGTTCACGGTTACCCTCCCCGCATCACAAGCCTCATTTGCTATCGTTCTTCTCTTAATAATACGGGAAACTTTTAAATATTTATCAAGTCTCATAATCTCACCGAAAAAATTTTAAAATTCAAAAGAAAAGCCGCCCGAAATCCGAGCGGCAAAATCTCAAGAAAAATAACTCAATTCAGAATTATTTAATAGCATCCTTAAGTGCTTTACCTGCTTTGAATGCAGGGCTCTTTGAAGCAGCAATCTTGATTGGAGCCTTAGTAAGCGGATTGATACCGTTTCTTGCAGCACGAACGCGAGTTTCAAATGTACCGAAACCGATAAGAGCAACCTTTTCGCCCTTCTTGAGAGCATCTGCAATAGTATCAAATACTGCAGCAACAGCCTTATCAGCATCTTTCTTAGTAATACCTGCTTTGTCAGCAACCTTTGCAACTAATTCAGTTTTGTTCATAGTATTGAACCTCCTAATTTTTTAAAATCTAATTTGTAAACACTTTACAACTTAAGCGATTAAACCGCCTAATATACTTTTACCATAATAAGTTAAAAAAATCAATATATTTTTTAAAAAAATTCAAATTTTTATATGAAAATACCGCTATTTTCTCACAATTTTTAGTTTATTTGCCACAAAAAGCAACTTTTCGCCCATCGGAAGCGATAAAATATCTTCGGGTTCAATTATTTTAAGCAACGAAACCATTATAAGATATACGGCTGCCGCAACCAAAATAGATGTCGCCGTAGCAACTGAAATGCCGACAAAAGATTTTAAAATTCCAAATGCAATATATGCCGATATTCCACAAGCCAAACCTGCTACAAGCGGTTTTATGATTATAGATACATAATCGGGTTTAACTTCGGAATACTTTATAAGCGATATAAAATTAGCAATACATATATATGCGTAGCAAACCGTTGTTCCGATAGGAACACCTACAATATTTACCGTAGGAATTCCAACCAAGATAAAATTGATAATTATTTTAAGGACTGCACCGACTGCAATATTTTTAAGCGGAACTTTTTCCTTGCCGATTGCTTGGAGCATATTAACAAGCGGAGCATTTACTCCGGCAAATACAGCACAAATTCCGAGTATTCTGAGATTTGGAGCGGCTATGGCAATAGCGGCCTTATTGCTGTAGAGCAACGAAAGAATACCGGGAGAAAGAGCAAATATTCCGGCTCCGCACGGCAGAGCGATAATTGCCACCGTTCTTATCATAGTTTGAATATTAGCCTTCATTTCGACTTTATCATTCTTGACCCAAGCCCTTGCAAGAACGGGAATTGCACTAACTCCCAAAGTCGATGTAAGCACGGGAATAAGATTATAAATCGAAAATGCAAATCCCCTATGGCAACCGTACAACGAATTAGGCAAATCTTTTATCATATCAAAAGACTTATCGTTTTTTGTTTCATATCTTATTAAATCAGCAAAGGCATCAGAAAAATACTGCGGTGCTTTCATTATGGCATGAGATAACTGCTTTTGAACCATAACAACATCAATAAGACTTGTAACATTATTTACAAGTGAACCTAAAACAATCGGTATTGCTATAATTATAATTGCTTTAATTTGCTTTTTATACCCTATCGGCTCAGGAGAAGCAAGATAAAGTGTCCTTGAAATATCTTTCCATCTTGATGTCCTGAACCGAATAAGCAGATATACTGTACTGAAAGCCTCTCCGAGTGAAATTCCTATAAGTGCCCCTGCGGCGGCATAGGAATAGTTGCCCGTAGACGAGAGAATTACCGAAGCAAAGGTAAATCCGAAAACGAGTTTACCGAGTGCCTCAAGTATCTCGCTTATCGCCGTCGGTGTCATATTGCCAAGACCCTCAAAGTACCCTC
>DFHZ01000115.1 GCA_002371985.1 Ruminococcaceae bacterium UBA3710
GCTACGCGGGTGGATATTTATTTATCCTAGGCAAGTCTTGAAAGGCTGTAAGCGTTATGATATAATCTTATGGGCAAATTTAAAACAGAAAATATAAAATAAATATTGTTTTGCTCAAATATCGGGAGATGAATACTATGACAGAAAAAGAAAAAATGCTTTTTGGGAAAATATATGACCCGAGTGATGACGAACTTTTTAAAATGCGAACAAAGGCACACAAATTATCTCAAAAATACAATAACCTATACGACGATAATAAAAAAAGACAAAAAATTATAGAAAAATTGATACCGAATCACGGTGAAGGTCTTTATTTGCAAGGACCGATTTATTTTGATTACGGTTTATTTACATCGTTCGGCAAAAACTGCTACGCAAATTTTAATTTTACCGTGTTAGATACCTGCCCTGTTAATATCGGCGATAATGTATTTTTCGGACCTAATTGCACGATAGCGACTCCCGTTCATCCTTTCAGGTGGCAGGAGAGAAATATGAAACTTAAAGAAGATGGCACGGTATATGATGACGAATACGGAAAGCCGATTACAATTCATTCTAATTGCTGGATTGCAAGTAATGTAGTGATTACAGGCGGTGTAACGATAGGTGAAGGATGCGTGATAGGAGCAGGAAGCGTCGTAACCCGTGATATTCCGCCCAATTCCCTTGCGGTAGGAAACCCTTGCAGAGTAATTCGTCAGATTAGTGAAAAAGATTCCGTGAAGTATAAAAACCTATATTAAGACTTACTGTTGGTAAGGACAAATCGGTTTTGGAAGGCAATTTTTGCTACGGTCATTGCCTCAAAACCTTGACATACGCCAGTATGCCAACATTTTTCGGCTTCGACCGATAGCCGAAAATTGCATCTTACAAAACTGCTTCGCACCTGAAAAAGAGAAAAATACGAGAAATTTTTGGTGCGAAGGACAAAGCAAGGCTGACGCCTTGCGAGGACGACAAGCCTGAAAGAGCCGGATTTTTCCTTTTCTCAGGCGTTTTGTCCTTATCAACAGTAAGTCAAGATGTATAATAAAAAACAAACATTCCTCATATTATTTTAAAAGATAATAACCGAATATTAAGCCAACATTTTCAAAAATTAAAAATGTCGGCTTTAATTTTTTGAATAATTATGTTATAATAAACAGGGTGAAGTGTAGTTTTATAAATACTAAAAATAGGCGGAGTGAGAATTGAGCAAAAGAAAAGAGTTCATTTACAGGTGGAGAATAGATTACGATTTTAATACCGTTATATCTGCTTTCGGGTCGCTTCTGGTAACTACGGTTTTTGCTTTGTATAACGGTTTTATCGGCATTTCGCATTCTTCGTTGTGGCATGGGGCTATTTGTGTTTACTATATTATTCTTGTGATTTTTCGTGGAATGATTGTGTTGGCAAGGAGAAAAATTTCATTTTCGCAAAACAGCGAAAAAGCAAGAAACAAGGTTTATATGGTGGCAGCAATTTTGCTACTGATTTTGAATTTCAGTTTGATAATTCCGGTGTCCTTAATGGTCAGGCATCAAAAGCCCGTCAATCTTTCTCTTATTCCTGCAATATCTATGGCGGTTTATACGACATATAAGATTATAATGGCATCTATAAATCTTAAAAGAAGAAAAAATTCTGCCGATAGTCTTATAAGGTTGCTTAGGACAATCAATTTTATAGACGCACTTGTATCAATTCTTACACTTCAAAATACCTTGATTATGGTAAACTCAAAGACAAGTAGCATTACCATGACCCGTTTGGCAACTATCACCGGTGCATCGGTTTTGTTGATTATTTTATTCCTTTCTGTCGGAGCAATTAAAAAGGGCATTATGAATATAAGAAAAAGTGAATAAAAGTAAGAGCCGATATTTTATAAAATATATCGGCTTTTATTTTATGGGAAATTATGTTATAATTAAAAAAACTTAAATTATTGCGAGGCAAATATGTTCAGAAATATGCGAAGGGCAAAGCAACAAATTTCTTATGAAGAGTGTATAACTCTGCTTAAAACGGAAACAAGAGGTGTTTTATCTTTGATGGGTGATAACGGCTATCCTTACGGGATACCGCTTAATCATTACTTTTGTGAAGAAGACGGCAAGATTTATTTTCACGGTGCAAAAGAGGGACACAAAATTGACTCGATAAATAATTGTAATAAAGTATGCTATACCGTTTTTGACAAGGGCTACAGAAAAGAAGGAGAATGGGCTCTTAATGTAAAAAGCGTTGTTGTGTTCGCAAAGATAAACTTTGTTACCGATGAAAACAAAGCAAAAGAAATATGCTCAAAGTTATGCCGAAAATTCACCGACGACGAGGAATATCTGAAAAGAGAACTTGAACACGCACTTAGCAGAGTTCTTTGCCTTGAATTAACACCCGAACATATCAGCGGAAAACTTGTAAACGAATCGTAGAGTATTGATGGATATTATGAACATAAAAAAATTACCTTATAACTTTACTGTATGTAAACTTGAAAAGATAACGGATATGAATACAGTATCGGAGTTTTATTTTATAGGCAAAACCGACGAAGAATTATCGCTGGTTTGCAAGACCGAAGACGCACCTGCAAATACGGTCGAGCGGGATGACGGTTGGAAATGTTTTCGCATTGAAGGAGTTCTCGATTTTTCCATGATTGGTATTTTATCAAAACTGTCGGGAATACTTGCCGAAAATAATATCGGAATATTTGCCGTTTCAACATATAATACAGACTATATCCTCGTCAAAGAAGAAAACTTTGAAAAGGCATTGACTGTTTTAAAAACAGAAGGATACCGAATAATATAGAATAAAGGCACTATAAATTACCCTGTGTTATTTTATGGGAATATATGCTATAATAAATTTGCAGTAATTTAGTGCATTAACCCTTATCTATTCTTGATATGGGTAAAATAATAAAAAGGAGAATAGTTATGCCGTCTAATCAATCTTATGTAATTCAAACAAAGCACAAGAACTTGCTTTTGCGAGTTTCAAAGGGACATTTTGCAACCAGCCACAGTCATATAAACTATTATATTGATGTAACTATGCAAAAATCTCGCTTATCCGAAGCGAAAGCGGTAGCAGATGAGTTAGTTTCATATTACAATTCAAGTACGATAGTAGATACTATTCTTTGCCTTGACGGTACGCAGGTTATAGGGACTTGTCTTGCCGAGGCTTTGACGGAAGGTTCGTTCATCAATTTGAATTCACACAAAACTATTTATATTGTTACTCCCGAGCATACTTCGGGAAGTCAACTTATTTTCAGGGATAGTGCTGTACCTATGATTGAGGGTAAGCATGTTTTGATATTGGCGGCTTCCGTTACTACAGGTTTTACGGCAAGAGGTGCAATCGAAGCCATAAACTATTACGGCGGAAAGATTGCCGGAATATCCGCAATCTTTGCTACAACAGACGATTGTATGGGCTATCCTGTTGAGTCGGTATTTGACCCTAAAGACCTTTCCGATTACGCAAGTTACAGTTCGCACGAATGCCCTATGTGTAAGGCAGGGAAACCGGTTGACGCACTTGTAAATAGTTTTGGATATTCAAAGTTGTAATATTCAATGTATTGTATTAACCCCGAACCGTGATTGACGGTTCGGGGCTAAGGTGCGGAGTTGGTAATTTTTCTATTTAGGGAGTAGTTTATCCTATGAACGATTTTAAGTTTTTTATTCCTACCGAAGTTGTGTTCGGTAGGGAAGCCGAAAACAGGGCAGGAGAATGTACTGCCAAATACGGAAAAAGAGCATTTCTTGTTTACGGAATGGGAAGTGTATTAAAAAGCGGTTTGCTAAGCCGAGTAACATCTTCGCTTGAAAAATCGGGCATTGACTATTTTCTTTTCGGCGGTGCTTCTCCAAATCCTACATTATCCCATGCCGAAGAGGGCGTAAAAAAAGCAGTTGAGTTCGGTGCCGATATTATAATCGGAATAGGTGGCGGAAGTGCTATTGATACGGCAAAAGCCATAGCCCACGGAACGGCAAACCCGAATGTTTCACTTTGGGATATATGGACAAAAAAAGAACCTCTTGTCCGTTCTCTGCCGATAGGAGCAGTATTGACTATGGCAGCGGCGGGAAGCGAAATGAGCGATTCTGCTGTTCTTACAAATGAAACAATAGGCAAAAAGGCAGGTATAAATACTGATTTCAATCGTTGTAAATTTGCTATTGTAAACCCTGCTTTGGGTGCAACCGTTCCGAAATATCAACTCGCCGCAGGTATAACCGATATAATGATGCATACGCTTGAAAGGTATTTTATACCCGAAATAAAGGCGGACCTTACCGACGAAATTGCAGAAGGGTTATTGAGAACGGTTATAAAAAACGGAAAAATTGTTCTTCAAAACCCGAATGATTATGATGCTATGTCTGAGATTTTTTGGGCATCAAGCCTTTCACATAACAACCTGACCGAGTGCGGTAGAGGAAAGGACTTTTCGGTACATAAACTCGGTCATGCACTTTCGGCAAAATACGGCGTTACGCACGGTGCGTCCCTCGCTTGCGTTTGGGGTGCTTGGGCGAACGAGGTTTATACCGATTGCATCCCCCGTTTTTGCAAATATGCAGAAAAAGTTTGGAATGTAAAAGAGGGCTGTGCGGAAGATACCGCAAAAGAGGGAATACGCCGTACGGTTGAATACTTTTCTTCTATCGGAATGCCTACATCACTCTCGGAACTTGGTATCAGTCCGAAAGATGAAGAAATCAGAGCCTTGTCGCTTGATGCTACTATGAACGATACCGTAAAACTTTCACGAATTAAACCTCTTGGTGCAAGAGAAGTCGAAAGAATATACAGATTGGCGAAATAGTTATAGAAGGGAAACAAAATGAGCAAAGATAGATTTGTCGCTTTTTTTGATGCGATTATGGCAATTATTATGACGATAGTGGTTCTGGAATTTGTTATCCCAAGCGGAACGAATTGGTCAGATTTAGATACTTTAGGCTATCAGGTTTTTGCCTATGCAATATCATTTTTTTGGTTAGGCGGAATGTGGATTAACATTCACAATATCTGGCATAATGTCGATATAATCGACCGAAGTGTTTTATGGACGAATATCGCAATGCTGTTTTTTTCTTCAATGATACCGTTTTTGGTGGTTTATGTGGGAAGAAACATAAATGAAACCGTCCCCGAAGTTTTATACGGCATGGATGTGCTTTGTATTACCGTTCTCAATGAAATAAGTGTCGAATTACTCGCAAGGCACCACGAATGCGTAAAGGCAAAAATTAAATCATTCAGGCTCTCTATTATTATCGATATTGCGATAAAAGTTGTCGGTATTATTTTTGGCATAACTGTATTTCCTATGGCAATTCTAATCTCTGTTATAGTTGCTATGATATTTTTAATCGTTTGGATAACTATAACGAGAGAGCAGGATGTAAATATTGATTAAAGTGCAGAAACGGAGCGAAAAATTATGTTGCAGATTTTACCGTATGTAGGTCTTGGAGTAATTGCAGTTGTTATTCTGGTTGTAGTCATTTTTACAGCAAAACTAAACAACGAAATTAAGCAAAACGGCATTGAAGCCGATGCAGTAGTAACTGCTGTCAAAGAGCACGAAAGCACCGATGAAGACGGTTTTGTATCGGTGAGTTATACATTTTATGTTACATACCGAACTATGGAAGGCAAAACAGTCGAGGCGAAACTCGCAAGCGGAAAAAGCATTGATAACCGCATTGTAAAGGCTTGGGACAGCGATCTTCGCCAAGGAAGCAAAGTTCGCATTAAGTATTTACCCGAAAAGCCGAATTATGTTATCCGTATTGGGTAATAAAAATTGAAAATTTTGGAATATTCACAATCTATTAACAAACACTAATGAAAATTTGAGTATAATATCATTGTGTTAAAATATTAACAATATTTTTAAAAGGATGTGTCATTATGAACAAATTTATGCTCAACGAAACTTCTTACCATGGTTCAGGTGCTATTTCTGCAGTGCCTGAGGAAATGAAAAACAGAGGATTTAAAAAGGCATTTGTTGCAAGCGACCCTGACCTTGTTAAATTCGGTGTTACCAAAAAGGTTACCGACCTTTTGGAACAAGCAAATCTTGATTATGCTCTTTATTCGGATATTAAACCAAATCCGACTATTGAAAATGTTCAAAACGGTGTTAAGGCATTCAAAGAATGCGGTGCCGACTGCATTATTGCTATCGGCGGTGGCTCTTCAATGGATACATCAAAGGCAATCGGTATTATTATTACAAACCCCGAATTTGCCGATGTTCGTTCATTAGAGGGTGTTGCTCCTACAAAAAATCCGTGCGTTCCGATTATCGCAGTTCCTACTACTGCAGGTACAGCCGCTGAGGTTACAATCAACTATGTTATAACGGATGTTGAGAAGAAGCGTAAATTTGTTTGCGTTGATGCTCATGATATTCCGGTAGTTGCCGTTGTTGACCCGGATATGATGGCGAGTATGCCAAAAGGTCTTACCGCTTCAACAGGTATGGACGCTTTGACTCATGCCATTGAAGGTTATATTACAAAGGGTGCTTGGGAACTTTCTGATATGTTCCATTTAAAGGCTATTGAGATTATTTCCCGTTCGCTTCGTGATGCCGTAGAGAATAAGCAAGAGGGCAGAGACGGTATGGCTCTCGGTCAGTATGTAGCCGGAATGGGCTTTTCAAATGTAGGACTCGGTGTTGACCACTCTATGGCACACACACTTTCCGCTTATTACGATATGCCACACGGCAAAGCATGTGCAACACTTCTTCCGACGGTTATGGAATTTAATGCTCCTTGCACAGGTGAAAAGTATAGAGAAATCGCTCGTGTAATGGGTGTCGCAAATGTTGACTCTATGTCTAAAGACGAATACCGTAAAGCCGCTGTTGATGCAGTTAAGAAACTTGCAGAAGATGTCGGCATAACACTTTCTCTTAAAGGTGTTGTTAAAGAGAGCGACCTTGACCAGTTGGCTCTTGATGCTTATAACGATGCTTGTCGTCCGGGCAACCCGAGAGATGTAAGTGTTGAAGAAATTAAGGAACTCTATAAAAGCCTTATGTAATTTTAATTAAATTCAAGTATAACAAAACTCCGCATAGTTATATGCGGAGTTTTGTCTTTGCCTTTTATTTTCTTAAAGTTTATGCTATAATTGGTAAATAAAATATATTAGGGTGTTGTTTATGAAAAAGGGTCTTATTCTTGAAGGCGGTGCTATGAGAGGAATTTTCAGTGCCGGTGTTATGGATGTTATGATGGAAAACGGCATTGAATTTGACGGTATAGTAGGTGTTTCGGCAGGTGCCGCCTTTGGAGTGAACTATAAGTCAAAGCAAATAGGCAGGACAATCAGATATAATATGAAGTATTGTGCAGATAAAAGATACTGCGGTATAGGTTCGCTTATAAAAACAGGTAACCTTTTCAGCACCGATTTTTGCTATGGCGAGGTACCTCTCAAATTAGATGCTTTTGATTTTGAAACATATCAAAAAAATCCTACTGAGTTTTATGTGGTCTGTACAGATATTGAAACAGGAAAACCCGTATACCATAAATATACAGGTTCCGAGGAGAGCGGTCTTGATTGGATAAGAGCATCTGCTTCGCTTCCGCTTGTGTCTGAAATTGTGAAAATCGACGGTCAAAAACTCCTTGACGGCGGTATAGCAGATTCAATTCCGGTCGCCTTTTTTGAGAGTATCGGGTATAGCAAAAATGTAGCCATTCTGACAAGACCTGAAGGCTATCTTAAAAAGAGCAATAATGTACTGC
>DFHZ01000114.1 GCA_002371985.1 Ruminococcaceae bacterium UBA3710
AGTTTTATTACAATAAAACAATAACCGAACATAATAAAACTATTGCAAAACTTAAAGCGGAGAAAAACTGGATATATGAAGACTGATAACAATATACCCGAACTGCTCTGCCCTGCCGGTGATTTAAACCGACTTAAAACCGCCTTGCAGTTTGGAGCGGATGCGGTTTATTTGGCGGGAAAAGAATTCGGAATGCGTACCGCTTCTAACAACTTTACAAACGAAGAGTTAAGGCAGGGCGTGGAATATGCACATAAGTTTGGCGTTAAGGTGCATGTAACCTGCAACACTATACCTCATGTTGACGAAATTGAAAAACTTCCCGAATATCTTACATTTTTGCAGGATGCAGGAGTGGATGCCATAATCGCTTCGGATATAGGTACAATATCTTTGGTAAAGAAATATGCACCGAAGTGCGAACTTCATATTTCGGTACAGTCGGGAACGGTTAATCATATCACCGCAACCGAGTTTTATAATATGGGTGCTAAAAGGGTTGTCTTAGCGAGAGAATTATCGCTTGAAGAAATAGCGAAAATAAGAGCAAAAACACCGAAAGAACTTGAACTTGAGGCTTTCGCTCACGGTGCTATGTGTGTTTCCTTTTCTTCAAGATGTTTACTTTCAAGTTATATGACCGGCAGAGATGCGAACAGAGGAGATTGTGCCCAACCGTGTCGGTGGAGTTATTCTCTTATGGAAAAAACAAGACCCGGACAGTATTTTGACATTACCGAAAACGAAAAAGGTACATATATACTTAATGCAAATGATATGTGTATGGCACCGTATCTTGATAAAATGCGGGATGCAGGTGTTTCGAGCATAAAAATTGAGGGCAGAGCCAAAACGGAATATTATGTTGCGGTTACCGCCAATGCTTATAGAGGGGCTCTTGACAGTTTAGACTGCGAGGGCGAATGGACCGTACCAACTTGGGTAATGGACGAACTTAACACGATAAGCCACAGAACCTATTCAACCGGCTTTTATTTCGGAAGACCCGAAAATGCACAAACATATAAGGACGCAGGTTACATCAGGGACTATGCTCTGACTGCAATAGTAAACGGCTACGAAAACGGGAAAGTAACAGCAGTCTTAAAAAATAAGTTTTTGGCAGGTACGGAACTTAACTGCCTTGAAGCAGGTAAAGTGCCGTTTACCGTAAAAACCGACAAACTTTATGACGAAAACGACCAACTTATAGACAGTGCTCCCCACCCTATGCAAATTATCAAAATTCCCTTTGAGCGACCGATTAAAACAGGCTCAATGCTCAGAATGAAGGTTGAATAAAAAACTTAAACCTCGGTAATTATATTACCGAGGTGTTTTTAGCGTGAAAAATCACGCTAAAAATTATAAAGACGCCTGTTTCTCGCCTTTTGTAAAAAAGGCAACCGAAACAGATGCGATATAATAATCACCATTTCGTGATTTTCATCGCATTTTGTGTCTTAAAAAGAAATGGTGATTATTATGTTTGAAACAAGGGAAAACAGACTCTTTGAGCATCGGTGTGCCTATGCTTTTTTTCTTTTCGTCTGTTTTTGTATGTTTGCAATTTTAAGAGTTTCGGTTATTTCTTCAGGAGAAGAGTATGCCGTAATGCAAAAAAATCAGTCGGCATACAGGATTTCTCTTTCAAGGCAGAGAGGAACTATATACGATACAAATATGATACCGCTTACTAATAACATAAAGGAAAAATATGTCGTCATTCCGCCTGTAACACAAGCGATAATGGATGTTTCGTCATTTCTTTCGGGCGAAGAAAAGATAAGGGTTTTAAACGAACTCAGAGAAAACAAGATTGCTGTTGCCAAACCGCAAGGAAAGGTAAACAGCAGTAAAATATCCGAAGTCGAAATCTATAAAACGGATGAAAATGATTTTTATGCCGAGCATATAATTGGTTATACCGATGCTTCGGGGCACGGCGTTTGCGGAATAGAAAGGGCATACGACGATTTTTTGTATAGAGAAAACACCGTAGACGCAGTATGCGAAATAGACGGCAAGGGCAATTTTTTGTACGGCGAAATGCCGAGAATAGAAAACGATTTGTCGGGAATTTTAGACGGTGTTCGACTTACACTGGATATAAAAATACAGAGCATTGTGAAAGAGAAGGCAAAAAATCTTAAAAAAGGGGCCGTAGTTGTTTGTGAAGCCGAAAGCGGAAAAATAAGGGCGATGGAAAGTAAGCCGAACTTTTATTTAGGTGATATTGCAAAAAGCATAAACGAGGATAATTCACCTATGCTTAACAGAACTATCACCGCCTTTTCGGTAGGTTCTGTTTTTAAGCCGTGCGTTGCAATTTCGGCTATTGAAAGCGGTTTTGGTAATTTCACATTTAATTGCACGGGAAAAACGCATATAATAGACAGAGATTTTTCGTGCCACCAACGGTCGGGACACGGCATAGTTGATTTAAAAGAGGCTATAACCTATTCCTGCAACACATTCTTTTATAATTTGGGAATAAAAACAGGTGCCGAAAAAATAATTAGTAAAGCATCCGCTTTAAATTTCGGAACGAGTTTTAAGATAGCCGATAACTACTTTGTGGACGGGGGAAATCTGACTGCCCTCAAAAACTTAAAGAATGACGCTCAGGTGGCAAACCTGTCTATCGGGCAGGGTGATTTAATGATAAGCCCTGTTTCAATGCTGACCCTTTATATGAGCATTGCAAACGGGGGGTATTATGTTCTGCCGAGTGTTGTTGAAAGTACCGTTACGGGAGGCAGTCAAACCGAGTATAAAACGGCAGGTAAAACAAGGGTTATGAGCAAAGAGATTGCCGATATTTTAAAAGACGACCTTAAAAATGTTGTGTTAAGCGGTACGGGAACAGAGGCTATGGTTGAAGACTTGGAAGTTGCAGGAAAAACGGCAACCGCACAAACCGGCAGATACGAAAACGGCAAAGAGATTACCAACAGTTGGTTTTGCGGGTTTTTCCCTGTAAGCGATCCTAAATATGTAGTAATAGTAATGTCGGACGGCAACACAGATGTTCCCGTAGCACCAATTTTTGCCGAAATTGCGAAAGAAATCAATTTACTCACTTGACAGGATACTGTTATTTATGTATAATTGTATACACTTATAATTGTATAAATGCGGATGCCGTATTTTTCAGAAAGGATATATTTATGCTCGAATTATCAAACACAAGTAATTTGCTCGAACAAGATTCGTATAATTACTCTTTGCAAGATGTTAAAGACCCTAATCTTTTCAGAGATTTTTATACTTATGACGATGTTCCGAGGGTTGCTTTTAACCACAGAAGAGTTCCTATCGGTATGCCAAAGGATATTTGGATAACCGATACATCTTTAAGAGACGGTCAGCAATCGGTAGAGCCGTACTCAGTTGAGCAAATTGTAAACCTATATAAATTTATGTCAAGGCTCGGCGGACCCTACGGAATAATTCGTCAAACCGAATTTTTCGTATATAGCAAAAAAGACCGCACAGCACTCCAAAAATGTCAGGAGTTAGGGCTTAAATTTCCCGAAATCACAACATGGATAAGGGCAAGTAAAGAAGATTTTAAACTTGTAAAAGATTTGGGAGTAAGGGAAACCGGAATACTTGTTTCTTGCAGCGATTATCATATATTCAAGAAATTAAAGGTTACAAGAAAACAGGCTATGGATATGTATCTTGCGACCGTTGCTCAGGCTTTTGAAGCAGGAGTAATGCCACGGTGCCACCTTGAAGATATTACAAGGGCGGACTTTTACGGCTTTGTTGTGCCTTTTGTAAACGAACTTATGAAAATGTCGAAAGATGCCGGAATACCCGTAAGAATTCGTGCTTGTGATACTATGGGATACGGTGTACCCTACCCCGAAGTTGCTCTTCCCCGAAGTGTACCGGGAATTATTTACGGTTTGCGTCAGTTTTCGGGAGTGCCGAGCGAAATGCTTGAATGGCACGGGCATAACGATTTTTATAAGGCTGTTGCAAATGCTTCTACCGCTTGGATTTACGGAGCTTCGGCAGTAAACTGTTCGCTTCTCGGCATCGGTGAAAGAACGGGCAATGTTCCGCTTGAAGCAATGGTTATGGAGTATGCGTCGCTTAGAGGTTCCTTTGACGGAATGGACCCGACCGTTATAACCGAAATGGCAGAATACTTTAAAAAGGAAATCGGTTATAAAATTCCCCCGATGACTCCGTTTGTCGGTAAAAACTTTAATGTTACAAGAGCCGGTATTCATGCTGACGGACTTTTAAAAGACCAGGAAATATATAATATATTCAATACCGAAAAGATACTTAACAGACCTGCATCGGTTTTGCTTGGTAAAACTTCAGGTCTTGCCGGAATTGCATATTGGATAAACCAGAATTATTCACTCAAAGGTGAAAATGAGGTTGATAAAAAAAGTCCGCTTGTAATAAAATTTAAAGAGTGGATAGACAAGGAATACGAGGACGGCAGACAGACAACTCTTTCAACCGAGGAAATCGAGCAGAAAATCGAAGAGTTTTCAAACGGCGAATTCAAAGGAGGAAATTGATTTATGGAGCATAAAACTTTTTCTCTTGCAGACCAAGTCTTTGAGAAAATCGAAAAAGATATTTTAAGCGGAGAGTATAAAAGAGGCGATATTTTAACCGAATCGAAATTGAGTGCAGAACTCGGTGTGAGCCGAACTCCTATCAGAGAATCTTTGCGTCGCCTTGAGCAAGAGCATTTAATCGAGGAAACGAATAAAGGTATAGTTGTTATCGGTATATCGGACGACGACCTTGAAGATATATTTCTTGTAAGAAGTAAGTTAGAGGGACTGCTTTGCAAAACAGTTGCCGAAAACCGTACCGAAGAAGACCTAAAAAACTTAAAAGAAACTATTGACCTTCAGGAATATTATGTTTCAAAAAAAGACCCCGACCAAATTAAAAGCAAGGACAATGAGTTTCACGAATTGATTTATAGAATAAGCGGCAGAAGGGTTATTTTGAATATTCTCTCCCCGCTTCATAAAAAAATTCAAAAATACAGGAAAGCAGCGGTCTCCAATCATTCGAGGGCAGAGGCTTCTCTTGCCGAGCATAAAGCCATACTCGAAGCGATTGAAAAGCAGGATGCTCAAAAGGCTTATGACCTGACTGTTAAGCATATACAAAATGCGTATGAATATACAAAGAAGGCGAAATAATGGGATATACAATAGCACAGAAAATCATTAAAAATCATTTGATAAGCGGCGATATGACCGTTGGAAGCGAAATCGCTTTAAAAATCGACCAGACTTTAACCCAAGATGCGACAGGAACAATGGCGTATCTTGAGTTTGAAACTATGGGGCTTAAAAGAGTTAAAACCGAAAAAAGCGTGGCATACATAGACCATAATACATTACAGTCGGGCTTTGAAAATGCAGATGACCACCGTTACATTCAGTCGGTTGCCAAGAAGCACGGAATTTATTTCTCCCGACCCGGAAACGGAATTTGCCATCAGGTGCATTTAGAGCGTTTCGGAAAACCGGGAAAAACCTTGATTGGCTCTGATAGCCATACTCCGACAGGCGGAGGGATAGGTATGCTTGCTATGGGAGCCGGTGGACTTGATGTTGCGGTTGCTATGGGTGGCGGAGCATATTATATTACAATGCCGAAAATGTATAAGGTTAATTTAAAAGGCAAACTTAGACCTTTTGTTTCTGCCAAGGATATTTCGCTTGAAATTTTAAGGATATTATCCGTTAAGGGTGGCGTTGGTGCCATTATTGAATGGGGCGGAGAAGGAATAAAGACTTTATCCGTTCCCGAAAGGGCAACCATTACAAATATGGGAACCGAACTCGGTTGCACCACCTCAATTTTTCCCTCTGACGAGATTACAAGAGAATTTTTGAAATCGCAGGGAAGAGAAAATGACTTTGTGGAACTTAAAAGCGACGACGATGCGGTTTACGATAAGGTTATCGAAATAAATCTTGATACACTTGTTCCCCTTATTGCTTGTCCGCATAGCCCTGATAATGTTGTGGAAGTTGCCTCTCTTAAAGGCACAAAGGTAGATCAGGTATGTATCGGCTCTTGTACCAACTCTTCTTTACTTGATATGCTTAAAGTTGCGGCTCTTTTAAAGGGTAAAACGATAAAACCTTCGGTCAGCCTTTCGGTATCTCCGGGTTCAAAACAGGTTCTTTCCATGCTTTCAGATTGCGGAGCATTAAGCGATATTCTCGCTTCGGGTGCAAGGCTTCTTGAATGTGCGTGCGGACCTTGTATCGGTATGGGATTTTCCCCTAATTCCGCAGGTGTTTCGCTCAGAACATTCAACCGTAACTTCGAGGGAAGAAGCGGAACTGCCGATGCAGGAGTGTATCTTGTATCCCCTGAAACTGCCGTCGCTGCGGCACTAACCGGCGAAATAACCGACCCAAGACTTTTAGGAGAAATGCCGGAAATTAAAATGCCTAAAGTATTTAAGATTGACGATACTGCGGTTTTAAATCCTGAAAGGGAAGAAACTGCCGAAAAAGTTGATATTTTAAGAGGACCTAATATCAAACCTTTCCCGACCTCTAAAAAGGTTCTTGACAGCCTTAATGCCGAAGTTTCGCTTAAGGTAGGCGACAACATTACAACCGACCATATTATGCCGGCAGGTGCAAAGATTTTGCCGTACCGTTCTAATATTCCTCACCTTTCGCAGTTTTGCTTCGGTGTCTGCGATAAATCTTTCCCTGAAAGGGCAAAAGAACTCGGCGAGAGCATTGTTGTAGGCGGAATAAACTACGGACAGGGCTCTTCAAGAGAACACGCCGCTCTCGTTCCTATGTATTTGGGAGTTCGTGCAGTTATAACCAAGAGTTTTGCAAGAATTCATGTTGCAAATCTTATAAACGCAGGAATTATACCTCTTACATTTAAAAATGCCGACGATTATGACAAAATAAATGAGGGCGATAAACTCTCGCTTAATAATATTTATGACGGTATGGATAAGGGTATAATTGTTCTGAAAAACGAAACAAACGGCGAGGAAATTGAACTCGTTTGTAACTTTACCGACCGCCAGAAGAGTATTTTAAAAGCCGGTGGACTTTTAGCGTACACTAAGGAGAACTGATATGCAAAACTATATAGATAATGCCGTAGAGCAATTCAGAAACCTGCTGACAGAGCAAATCGAGAGACAGAAAAAAATGGAGAGCGAAAGCGGGGCAACCGATTTTTCTAAACTCTCTAAAATAGTTATCGGTATATGTGGCGGAGACGGAATAGGTCCGATTATTTCGGCACAGTCGAATAGACTTTTAAACTTTTTGCTTAAAGAAGAAATCGCAAGCGGAAAGGTTGAACTTAAAACAATCGAGGGCTTAACCATTGAAAACAGAATTGCAAAAAACAAGGCAATACCCGACGATGTTTTGGAGCAGATTAAGTCCTGCAATGTAATTTTAAAGGCACCGACAACAACCCTTAAAGGCGGAACGCTTGAAAGTGCAAATGTTGCAATGCGAAGGGAACTTGACCTTTATGCAAATGTCCGTCCCGTTTGTGTGCCGGAAGAAAACATTGACTGGACCTTTTTCAGAGAAAACACCGAGGGAGAGTATGTTTTAGGCTCAAGAGGTGTTGAAATACCCGATACCCTCGCTTTTGATTTTAAGGTAACTACAAATGCCGGAACAAAGAGAATTGCCCGTGCCGCTTTTGAATTTGCAAGGAAAAACGGCAAGAAAAATGTCGCTATAGTAACCAAGGCGAACATTATGAAAAAGACGGACGGAAAATTCTCCGAAATTTGTCATAAAATAGCAGAGGAATACCCCGAAATAACGGTAGAAGAATGGTATATTGATATAATGACGGCAAACCTCGTTAATACCGCTATCAGAAATCAGTTTGAAGTTTTCCTTATGCCTAATCTTTACGGAGATATTATTACCGATGAAGCAGCACAGATACAAGGCGGTGTAGGAACGGCGGGAAGTGCTAATATCGGCGATAAGTATGCTATGTTTGAGCCAATACACGGCTCGGCTCCCCGTATGATAGAGCAGGGTATCGGCGAGTATGCAAACCCGACAAGCATTTTTAAGGCGACCGAAATGATGCTTAATCATATCGGCTTCAAAAAGCAGGCAGATTTGCTTAACAAGGCTTTAAAAATTTGTACCGAAACCGAGAAAAAGGTCGTTGTTACGGGCGATAGAGATGGGGCTACCTGCAAAGAATTTGCCGATTATTTAATGGAAACGATTGAAAATTTATAATTTTAAAAAACAGAGCCTTCCTCTAAGCGGAAGGCTTTAATAATAGAAAAGAGTTATGAGCAGATTTGCTCATAACTCTTTTTATCTGTAAGAAATTCAGTTTGTTTAAAATTATTCCTTATTTACAGGAGCCTGGCTATGCAAAGCGGCTCTTGTTTTTCTGATTTCTGCGAGATTTGAAGTAAGACCTTCATCGGCTCTCTTCATAATATCGTCAACAAATTCCTGAGCGGCTTTTTTCATTTCACGGCACTTTGTCTGAGCATTAGAAATAATCTCGGTTGCCTTTTCTTGTGCTAACTTCACGATTTCCTGCTCTGCCACCATAGCCTTTGCTCTTTCCTCGGCATTACGGATAATTCCGTCAGCCTCGTGCTTAGCGGTTGTGATAATTTCGGTACGGTCAGCAACAATACCTCTTGCCTGTTTGATTTCGCTTGGAATGTTTAAACGAATATCGTCAACAACGGCACGAAGTTTTTCAATATCAACTACAGTTTTCTTTCCCGGAATTTTTATACCGCTGTCCAAAACTTCGTCAAACTGTTCCAATAATTCGTCAAGTGTCATTTTTTTGTCCTCCGTTTATTTATTCTTTTTAAGTCTGTTGCTTATTTCTTGAAGTATGGAACCCGGCACAAATTCGGAAATGTCGCCACCCATACTTGCAATTTGCTTAACCATACTTGAACTGAGATACATATTTTCGGCACTCGTCGTAAGGAAAATAGTCTCAACTTGAGGGTTAAGTTTTTTATTAGTCAGTGCCATCTGAAATTCGTATTCGAAATCAGACATAGCACGAAGACCCTTGATAATAGCACAAGCATTCTTTTGCTTTGCATAGTCGGCTAAAAGCCCGTCATAAACATCTACTTCGACATTCTTTAAATCTCCGACCGATTTTATAATGAACTCTTTGCGTTCTTCGGACGAAAATGAACTTGTTTTATTGTTGTTTTTCATTACAACAACAATAATTTTGTCAAACATAGCCGAAGCCCTTGTTATAATATCTATATGCCCAAAGGTTATGGGGTCAAAACTTCCGGGGCAAATTGCTATACGCTCATTCATCTGCATTTCCTGCCTTCTTGTAGACGGTAACATAAATTTTGCCGAATTTATAAATCTTATGGACGGCAAAACGGTCAACTTTTTCAGGAAGAACTTTCTCTTTCGGGTGTTCGCAAACAATAATTCCGAAATTGCTCATTTTTTTGCAAACAAGCGGTAAAGCCTCTTTCAGAATACCCGTGCCGTAAGGCGGGTCAAGGAAAGCAATATCAAATGTATCCCCTGTTCGAGCCAGGAAACTCTTAAAATCAGATTTAATAAGGGTTGCGTCCTTTTCAAAATCGGTTCCCTTGAGATTTGTTTTTACAACCAAAAGGGAAACATCCGAATTATCAACAAAAGTGGCTCTTAAAGCACCTCGGCTCAACGCTTCTATACCCATCTGACCGCTACCGGCAAAGAGGTCAAGAATTCTTCTGCCCTCAATATCAAACTGTATTGAACTGAAAACAGCCTCTTTGGTTTTTTCGGTAGTTGGTCTTACAAGGTCGTTTCCGGGTACAGTTACAAGGCGTTTTCCCCTTGCAGAACCGGTAATTACACGCATTTAATTATACCAACTCCACTATAATGAATACAAGTACATTATATTATCCCACTAAATACCGTGTTTTGTCAACAATTATTTTGTAAAAGAATAAAAAACTTTTACTTATTTTGCTGTTTATGCTATAATAAAATAAAGTTATCATTCCTTAAATGGTATAACAAAACCTTTATTTGAATATTATTTCTTATAAGATAAAGGGGAGTTTGCCGTTGAAAACAATGATAAAAAAACTAATGCCGCAAATATTTTTAATGATTGTCCTTTGTGTATCAAGTTTTGTTTTTTATGCCAAAGATACCGTTTTTGCAAAGGCAGATGTAAAACAGTATAAATATACCGTTATTGTTGATGCAGGGCACGGCGGGTTTGACGGCGGTGCAGTCGCTATGGACGGCACAAGCGAAAAGAATATAAATCTTAAAATAGCCAAAAAGTTAAAAGAAATGCTCAAATTAAACGGCATAAATGTGATTATGACAAGGGAAAGCGACACGGCTATAAATGATTACGGCACAAAAATTCATACAAAGAAAAAAAGCGATATGCAAAACCGGCTTCAGATTATGAAAGAAAATCCGGACGCAGTTTTTGTAAGTATACATCTTAATAAATTTACAACAAGTGCGGCAAGAGGAGCACAGGTTTTTTATTCGGATAATTTTAAATTGTCCGAAGTTCTTGCAGAGGACATCAGGCAAAGCATAGTTTCTCTCATAGAGCCCGAAAACAACCGAAGCATAAAAAAAGGAACGAGCAGTACATATCTTTTATACAATGCAAAGGTTCCGGCGGTCTTGGTTGAATGCGGTTTTTTGAGCAATAAACAAGATTTGGAAAATCTGAAAAATGAGGATTTTCAGTCTAAAATAGCATTTGCAATAAGCGAAGGAATTTTAAATTTTTACGGAAGTGATAAGTAATGCCACCAAAACAAAAAACGGTTTATGTTTGTAATGAGTGCGGTTTTGAGTCCCCTAAATGGATGGGTCAATGCCCGTCCTGCAACTCTTGGAATACATTAGAAGAGCAGTTGGCAGTTGCCAAAAGCAAAGACAGAAAATCTCTCTTATCTTCTTCGGGTCCCGTTGCGGGAAAATCTCTCTTTTCGATTTCCGCATCGGACGAAGAGAGGTATGTTACCGGCATTTCGGAACTTGACAGAGTTTTAGGCGGAGGAATAGTTTCGGGAAGTGTTGTTTTGTTATCGGGCGATCCCGGAATAGGTAAATCTACAATTCTTTTGCAGATATGCAAAGCATTTAAGGATAAACTTGATATACTTTATGTTTCGGGCGAAGAGTCGCCCAATCAAATTAAACTCAGGGCATCAAGGCTCGGTGTTGAGGGCGAAAATGTAACAGTAGTTTCGGATACCAATACACTATCTGTCTGCGAATATATAAAATCGTCAAAACCGGACCTTGTTATGATAGACTCTATTCAAACTATGCAAATTGAGGAAATATCCTCGTCTGCCGGAAGTTTAGTTCAGGTAAGAGAGTCTACAAATATGTTGCTTCGTACAGGCAAAGGACTTAATATACCTGTTTTTATTGTAGGACATGTGAATAAAGGCGGAGATATTGCAGGGCCGAAAGTTCTTGAACATATAGTTGATACAGTTTTATACTTTGAGGGCGAAAGAAATCAGTCCTACCGCATTTTAAGGGCAATAAAAAACCGCTTTGGCTCGACAAACGAAATAGGTGTCTTTGAAATGACGGATAAGGGGTTACAAGTGGTTGAAAACCCATCGGCAATGCTTTTGTCGGGCAGAGTAAGTAATGTTTCGGGCGGATGTATTACCTGCGTTATGGAAGGCACAAGACCTATCCTTTCTGAAATACAGTGCCTTGTTACAACAACCGGCTTCGGCAACCCGAGAAGAATGGCAAACGGATACGATTTTAACCGTTTTAATATGCTTTTAGCCGTTCTTGAAAAAAGACAAGGTCTTTATTTTTCAAATCTCGATACATACTTAAATGTTGTCGGCGGAATGCACCTTGACGAACCTGCGGCAGATTTAGCCGTTTGCCTATCGTTAGTGTCGGGGCTTCGGGATATTCCGATAGACGATAATCTGATAGCATTCGGAGAGGTAGGACTTTCGGGCGAAATAAGGAATGTTCCGAGAATTCTTCCGAGAATAAAAGAGGCAGTAGGCTTAGGCTTTACAAAATGTGTTTTGCCGTATAGTTCCTATAAAACGCTGACATCAACTCCAAAGGGAATAGAACTTATCCCGGTCAGAAACCTCAAAGAAGCCGTAGGCATTATCAGATGACAGATGACAGACGGCAGACATCAGACGATAAGGCAATCTTTATTGATATAAAAAAAAACGATGCGGATTTTCCGCATCGTTTTTATCGTTAAATCTTAACTTTTTATATCCTTGCTACGCCGGTTTCACGGGCGGTTTTTACAACTGCCTTTGCGACAACTTCTGCAACCCTCTTATCAAGTGCGGGGGCGATAATGTTTTCCTCGGTGATTTCGTCATCGGGGATAAGAGAAGCAAGGGCATAAGATGTTGCAACTTTCATTTCTTCGTTTATGCAGGTTGCTCTGCAATCGAGTGCTCCACGGAAAATTCCGGGGAAAGCCAAAACATTGTTTATCTGATTCGGGAAGTCCGAACGGCCTGTTCCGACAACCCTTGCTCCTGCTTTCTTTGCAATGTCGGGCATAATTTCAGGGGTCGGGTTTGCCATCGGGAACATAATTGCGTCATTTGCCATAGACTTAACCATTTCTTCATTTACAAGGTTCGGAGCCGAAACACCTATAAACACATCGGCACCTTTAAGTGCATCGGCAAGAGTACCTTTTTTATGTTCGAGATTTGTAACCTTTGAAATTTCTTCCTGTGCGGAATTGTTGTTTTGGTCGCCCTCGCAAATAATACCGAATCTATCGCAGAATGTGAGGTTTTTAACACCGATATTCATAAGGTGCTTTCCGATTGCGATACCTGCCGAACCGGCACCGTTTATAACTACCTTAACTTTTGAAATGTCTTTCTTGACAAGTTTTAAAGCATTTATAAGTGCGGCGGCAACAACGATTGCGGTACCGTGCTGGTCGTCATGGAAAACAGGAATATCACAGATTTCTTTAAGTCGTCTTTCAATTTCAAAACAGCGGGGAGCCGAAATATCTTCAAGATTTATTCCGCCGAATGAGCCCGAAAGAAGATAAATAGTTCTGACAATTTCGTCAACATCTTTAGACTTAATGCAAAGAGGAAATGCGTCAACATCGGCAAATGTTTTAAAGAGTGCACATTTGCCCTCCATAACCGGCATTCCGGCTTCGGGGCCTATATCCCCAAGACCCAAAATTGCAGTGCCGTCGGTAATAACGGCAACGAGATTGTTTCTTCTTGTAAGTTCATAAGACTTATTTATATCCTTGTTTATTTCAAGGCAAGGCTCCGCAACGCCCGGAGTGTATGCCAAAGATAAATCTTCCCTTGAATTTATCGGGGCACGGGATATGACCTCGATTTTTCCGTTCCATTCATAGTGCTTTTTAAGAGATTCTTTTCTTATATCCATTATTTTTTATTCCTCCCAAGGGAATTTGTACTGAGTAAGACCTAAATTATCACGAACTTCACAAATTTCCTTTTGTACCGATTCGTTTATCGGCACACCGTCTTTTCTTGCCAAGCGAACCAAATATTCTTTTTCACCGGCTGTATATATTCTTTCGGCACCGGGAGCCTTCTTTGAAGCACGGATAGTTCTGAGAATTTCTCCTGCTTTTTTACGGCAAACATCTTCTCCCATAAAATGGTCTGTATCAATAGCAATAAAGAAATGACCGAGGTGATAAGGAACCTTGTTGCCGTTTTCGTCTTTTCCGTCGAGTGCTTTGCCGTAATTTCCATCTTGCAAGGCTGCCGAGAGAAGTTCTACTGCCAAAGCATATCCGTAGCCCTTATAACCGCCGAGTGCTTCTCCGATACCGCCTAATGTAGCAAGTGCGGCAGTGCCGTTTCTTATCATTTTAAGAGCATTACCTGCATCGCCTTCTATCGGCTCGCCGTCAAGACCTACAACGGTACCCTTAGGAATATCGTGCCCTATTCTTTCGTAGTATTCAACCTTGCCGTTTTGGGTAATAGAAGAAGCACAGTCGATAAGAAAATCAAAATCTTCGTCGGTCGGTATTCCTATTGTAAGCGGATTGGTACCGAACATACCCTCAACACCGAATGTCGGAGCAACAGACGGACGGGCATTTGTTCCCGTAATTCCTACGCAACCGTTTTTGGTAGCCATAGTGCCGTAATAACCGGCGATACCGTAGTGGCAGGAATTTCTTACAACTACCATACCCAAACCGTATTCCTTTGCCTTTTTTATGGCAAGTTTCATTGACTTGTATCCGATAACCTGACCCATACCGTCATGTCCGTCAACAACGGCAGTAGTAGGAGTTTCTTTGATAATTTCATAGTTTGTTACAGGATTTTGAATGCCGTCTCTTATTCTGTCAAGATAAATCGGTTTGAAGCGGTTTACACCGTGAGATTCAATACCCCTTTTGTCTGATTCGAGAAGAACATCGGCACATATTTCTGCGTCTTCTCTCGGAATTCCGTAACCTACAAAAGCGTCGGTTACAAAATCGGTTATTGTTTTCCAATCTACAATAGTTGTCTTATTAGCCATTTTCTTTCCCTCCAAAAAATTTGCATAAAAAAAGGAAAACAAAGGGTAGCAAAAAACACCCTCCATTTCCCGATTCTCCAAGTCTAATTCGGACAATATTTAATTTCCTTTTATATAATATACCCGTAATTTTTATATGTCAAGAGAAACTTGACAAAATACTGCCAAAATAATAATATATTTGTAAAGGCGGTGCAGTATGGATAAAAGAATATATGAGTGTTTGGTTGATTGCCCCATTATTTCAGCGGTCAGAAACGATATGTTTGAAGAAGCGGTAAACTCTCCGTGCAAACTTGTTTTCTTGCTTGATGCGGATATTTTAAATATAAAGGAACGAATTGAAAAACTGCATAGTCAAAACAAAAAAGCATTTGTCCATATCGACCTTGCAAGTGGAATAGGTAAGGACAGTTCGGGTATCGAGTTTTTAAAAAATTGCGGAGCCGACGGAATTATCAGCACAAAAATCGGAGTTATCCGTATAGCCAAAGAAAAAGGAATGTCTACCGTTCAGAGAATTTTTGCCCTTGATTCTCAGGGCGTTTTCGGAGCGATTGATTCCGTAAAACAGGCAAACCCCGATTTTATCGAGGTTATGCCGGGAATTGCTTTTAAGGTTGTAGAGAGAATATCCGTTATGCGAATACCCGTTATTGCAGGGGGACTTATAGATTCAAAAGCCGAAGTTTTCTCGGCTCTTGATGTCGGAGCAATAGCGGTATCAACAGGGAAAAAAGAATTATGGTATATGTAAAGAGAACCTTAAAAGGTTCTCTTTACAGTCTGTCGATAAACCTTTTTTAGTTCGGCACCATTTTGGTGCCGATTTATTTTTCCGGCGACAGGTGCGGCGGAAAAATACTTTGTAAGCGAAAACCGCTTTAATAAAGCGGTTTTCAAGAGTGCGTGGGTGGTATTGGCGGGAGTAGAGTGCAGTCCGAAAATGTTTCATTTTCGGCGAACGGCATTTCCGCCAAGAGAGTGTCGACTTTTTCGACACTCTCTAAAGAGAACCTTAAAAGGTTCTCTTTTATAGTTTAATTATTCGGTTTATAAACGGACCGAAATCGTCAAACTGAATACCCTCTTTTGACGATTCAAACAGTAAAATTTCGGTTATAAAATCCGTCGGGTCGGGACTCATATTTACGCAGAAATAAAGAAGAGTAGAGTGAATTAACTCTGAAAGTTCTTTAAAAAGTAATGAGGAAAGTTCGCTTTGAACTTTGTCGCTGTTTGCGGATAAGCCCCAGGTTTCTCTGCACGATTGTTGAAAACTCAAAACCGTTTCAAAAATTATTTTTATGGTATGATAACCGTCAAACGACGGTTTTATTTTATTTTTGCTCTTTTCGATTTCCTTTTGCCAGTCAAGAAGCATTATGTTCGCTATTAAGTTTTCTTTGGACGGATAATAATTGTATATTGTCCCTATCGCAATATCGCATTGTTTTGAAAGAGCCCTGATATTAAAAGCGTCAAAACCGCCGTTATCAAGAATTTCTTTGCCTTTTGAAAGTATTTTACTTTGTATGTTTTCAATTTTTTTAGGCATAGCGACTCTCCTACAAATAATATAAGTAAATTATAATACCTTAATATCAAACAGTCAATAATATAAAAAATATAATTGTCCTTACCAACAGTAAGTCTTGGTTGATTTTCGCTGATTTTATGGTATAATATCTTTTACATATTTTTTATTTCTTGGGGGAGTAAGTTTTTGGCTTGGCTTGATTTTGCCGTTTTGGCTTTAATATATATTTTTGTCCTTTTCAAAAAATGGGGGAAAAGCGGAAAAAGAGTTTTAATAGGCAAAACATTTATGTATGTCTACCTTTCGTTTGTACTGTATTTTACCTTAATGCCGATTGTTTCGGAATTGCCCTTTGTTTTTAATCATGAATACAGACCTATGAATTTGCATCCGTTTGAAGATATAATTCTTCACCATGCAAATGCGAAAAAAGAAGTAATTTTGAATGTCGTTATGACTATTCCTTTCGGAATGCTTTTTCCTGTTGTGCATAATAATAAAAAATTTATTTTTATAAAAACAGTTTTCGCAACATTTTTTCTGAGCCTTTTTATAGAGATTGTTCAACCCCTTATAAACGGCTTTAGGGCATCTGATATAACCGATGTAATTACCAATACGGTAGGCGGAATTATAGGCTTTTTGATTTATTATTGCATTAAATATTTAATTGTTAAATTGAATAAAAAATAGAAAAAGAGGGGAAAGCCCCTCTTTTTTATTTTTCAATATAAATTTTCGTGATTATCGGTTGATTTTCTTTCGGTATGGTGCCGTTGTTGTCGGTTGGTTTTGCGTCGGTGCAAATTGCATCAACAACTTCCATTCCTTCGGTAACATATCCGAAACAAGCATACTGTCCGTCTAATGAATATGTGTTACGCTGACTTGTTTCATGAACGATAAAAAACTGCGAACTTGCACTGTCCATATCGTAGCCGTTTCTTGCCATGGAAATGGCACCCCTTGTGTGCGATAAATCGTTTTTAACACCGTTTTGAAGAAACTCGCCCTTGATTGTTTCTTCGCTTCCGCCCGTACCGTTGCCCTGCGGGTCGCCGCCCTGAATCATAAAGCCCGACATAATGCGGTGGAAAGTAAGCCCGTCGTAAAAACCGCTCTCTACAAGTTTTTTAAAGTTCTTGACGGTGATAGGTGCTTTTTTTGCGTCAAGTGCAACCTTAATTGTTCCGTAATCTTTGACCTCTATAACTATATGGTCGGTTGCGGTATATTCGGTTGTAAACTTGAAAGAAGAGTCTTCGGTATCTTCAACCTCTTCCCACTTTTCTCCGCAACCGACAAAACAACCGGCAACAAGCGAAATAGCCAATATAAGCGATAAAACTTTAATCGTATTTTTAAATTTGCGGTTTAACATTTTTGTACTCCTTTTGATTTTGAAAATGCAAATAAAGACTTACTGTTGGTAAGGACAAATCGGTTTTGGAAGGCAATTTTTGCTACGGTCATTGCCTCAAAACCTTGACATACGCCAGTATGCCAACAATTTTCGGCTTCGACCGATAGCCGAA
>DFHZ01000138.1 GCA_002371985.1 Ruminococcaceae bacterium UBA3710
TGGCATTGTCCCATGCTCCGCCGGAATTTGACATAAATACCGCCATAAGGAAACCGCTTGCGGTAGCACCTGCTAATAGCCCTACAACGCCACGGTAGCCGAGTACCATACCGACAAGAAGAGGGGAGACAACGGCAACCAATGTAGGAAGAATCATTTCACGCAAACTTGCCTTTGTACATAGGTCTACGCAAGAAGCATAGTCGGCTTCCGATTTACCTTCCATAAGTCCGGTGATTTCTTTAAATTGACGGCGAACTTCTTTTACAACAGATTGTGCGGCTTTTCCAACCGATTCCATTGTTAATGCGGCAAATACAAACGGCAGACAGGAGCCGATAAACAGTCCTATTAAAACAGTCGGGTCTAACAAATTGAAAACAGAAGAAATTTCTTTGCCTACAGAAGCACCGATATCCTGCACTTTGTTGACATAAGAGGCCATCAATGCGAGTGCAGTTAAAGCAGCCGAGCCGATTGCAAAGCCTTTACCGGTAGCGGCAGTGGTGTTTCCGAGAGAATCAAGGGCATCGGTTCGCTCACGGACTTCCGCCGGTAATCCGGCCATTTCGGCAATACCACCTGCGTTATCTGCTACAGGTCCGTATGCGTCGGTTGCAAGTGTAATTCCAAGTGTAGAGAGCATCCCTACGGCAGAAAGGGCTATACCATAAAGTCCTAAATTTATATTGGTCTTGCCTCCCGAAATAAAGAAAGAAACTAAAATGCAGACAGCAACGATTATAATAGGAAGAATTGTTGAAAGCATACCAAGACCAAGTCCGCCGATAATAAGTGTTGCAGAGCCGGTCTCCGATTTTGCGGCTAATTTTTTTGTAGGACGGTAGGTATCCGAAGTGAAATATTCGGTTGCACGACCAATTAAAACTCCTGATAAAAGACCTGCAAGAATAGAAATGTAAATACCTACTGTGTTTTTACCGTCTAAGAAGTACCATACAATCGGGAAAGAAACAAGAGCAATCATAACAGCACTGAAATTAGTACCACGGCTTAAAGAATGAAGCAAATCTTTTTGTGTTGCATTCTCTTTTGTTTTAACTAAGAAGGTTCCTAAAATCGAACAAATGATACCTGCGGCTGCAATTAACATCGGGACCATAAATGCACGAGTACCTGAAAGAGAAGAACTCGAAAAAGCGGCAACGCCCAAAGCACCGCAAGAAATTATTGAGCCGACATACGACTCGTATAAGTCGGCGCCCATTCCTGCAACATCACCAACATTATCGCCGACATTGTCAGCAATAACAGCCGGGTTTCTCGGGTCATCTTCAGGAATACCTGCTTCAACTTTTCCTACCAAATCTGCACCTACATCAGCGGCTTTTGTGAATGTTCCTCCGCCTACTCTTGCAAAAAGTGCCATAGAAGAAGCACCCATGCCGAATGTCAACATAGCACTTGACATTTCACTTGCAGGGAGTTTTAATATATTATGTAGCAATAATACCCAAACAGAAATATCGAGCAATCCTAAACCAACTACCGTGAAGCCCATTACGGAACCGGCAGAAAAAGCAACCCTTAAACCACGGTTTAAACCTTCACGGCAAGCATTAGCGGTTCTGGCATTGGCAGCAGTAGCAATTTTCATACCTACAAAACCGGATAATGCCGAAAAAATGCCGCCCGATAAAAAGGCAAAGGGTACGAAAATCGTCAGCATATCCATAAATGCCATAACCGATAAAATTACTAACATTACAGCAAAGAAAACTGCAACAACGGTATATTGACGCTTTAAATATGCATTTGCACCGCTTTTTATAGCCGCTGAAATCTTTTGCATTTTTTCATTACCCGGAGAGAATTTCATAACATGTTTTGCCATTATGAGTGCAAATATTAAGGCAATGACAGAACTTGCAAGGGTAAGAAAAACAAAATAATTGTTCATAGTTTCAAACCTTCTTTGTTAAAAAATTATCTTTCTTTTGCTTAAGACAAGCATATATTTTATACTATTTGAATAATTTTGTCAATACAAAATTGTAACATTTGATATTTTTTTTTAAAATTAAACGAGGTGTAATAATGAATTACGAAAAAAATGGTAAAAAAGAACAAAAATTGTATTATAAAGAGGCAAAAGACAGGTGGGGGAGAACGCCGGCATTTAAAGAATACGAACAAAAATCAAAAGAACATCAAGAAGAGTTTAAGGATATTTCAAATGGTCTTTTGGAAATATTTGCAGAAATAGGGAAAATGAAAGAACTGCCTGTTGACGATTTGTCAGTTCAAAACAGTATTGATATGCTGAAGAATTACATTACAGAGCATTTTTATACCTGTACTGATGATATACTTTTTGGACTTGGTGAAATGTATGTTGCCGATAATCGCTTTAAAGAAAATATCGACCATGCCGGTGGTCCCGGCACAGCCGAATTTGTCTCAAAAGCAATAAATTTTTATTGTAATAAATGATAGGTTTAAATACTATATGGTATTTATTTGTAATGGTTATAATATAAAGTAATAATTGAAAAAATAAAAACCGCTATGAAAAGCGGTTTTTATTTTTGGTGTGTGAGGAATAATTTGCTTCTTTATTTCTTTGTGATCATGTCCATAAGGCCGGACAGGGTTTGTTTTTTGAGTTCTTCTTCGGCTTTTTCCTCAATGGAACAAAATGCCTTGGTAAGAACAGGTTTGATGTGTTTGCCAACAATACATTTGTCATTTGAGTTCTGATGAATATCAAATATGTGTATACGCGAAGTATCATAGATTGCTTGATATATCGCATATAGTGTCAGGCTATCAGGGGCAACGCAGAGCGAAAAACCGCCCGTGCCGGGTCTGCCTTTTATGATATCGCCTTTGTTAAGCAGTGCGGTAAGTTTTCGGATGTAACTTGCGTTCGTGCCCACACTGTTGGCAATTTGTTCCGATGTTAAAGGTACCTTTGATCCGGCAATCATAATTAAAGTATGAATAGCCGATGAAAATCTTGTGTCGGTCATATCTGTCTCCTGAATGTAACAATATATTGTGTGTTTTGGGGTGTGGCGATACCAGGATCAGCAAACTCGAATTTGCCGTTAATACCGTCTTCTTCACGCACTAAATCAAAATGTGCCAGTGCAATACCTATATCGACCTTTTGAATGTCGCCAAGCGGACTGTCTTTCATAGATTTTGCTTCGTAAAAATGAATGCAGTTGCCGTCGGATACAGCACGCCACGGTTGACCGTTTGCGGCGGAAGGTGCAAGACGCACCGCTTCCAGTGCGTTTGCGAATACACCTGCATTGTCATAATCAAGTCCATTATCAAATGTCCTGTTAAAAAATATGTTCTCAAAAGGTTTTCGACTGTCGGCTTTAATGCCTTTTCGCATAAGGCTTTCACGAATTGACATTTTATCCGCCGGATAGCCTATCGGACTTGCAACAGGCATAATCTCGTTTTCGTCTATATTTATTGCCTTTTCAAAAGCAGTACGATTGAGGGATGCCGCTAACATAACTGTGCCGATACCCCGTGAGAGTGCATATATACATACCTTTTCAAAACTGTAACCGAACGCAATTTCGAAATGCGGTACTCGTTTTGTCTTTGCCGCAATATATTCTTCTGCACCGATAATAACAGGACTTGTAAGCCCGTTTTGTTTCGCATTAAGCAGAAAAAACTCAATCGAAATTCCCCACGGGTTTTCAAGGGAAGAAAGCAAATCGGTCATATACTTTCTGTCTTCATCGGTAAGTGCTCTGCCGTCAAATGTTCGTACACTTCTTCTTTGTTTAACCAATTCTTTTATTAAAATACGCATCATTTCGTTCCTTTTCTGTAATTGTAATAGATACTAATACAGTATATATCAAATGAAGTTACTTTGTCAATACATAAATTAATCTAATAAACAAATAAGCGGAGCGTTCCTGCTCTCCCCTTATTTCTTAAAAATATATTTTTGCATTTGCATATCAGATTTGACAAATCTTTTGATTGTAAAAGTCATTTCCGAAATTTTAAAAATTCTTGAATCTCGCCCTTATCTTTTTCTCATCAGAAAAATTTTTCGACTTTTTTAAAAGTCTTTTTAATCGGATATTAAATGGTGATAAAACAGAAAATAAAAAAGCGATTCTAAAAGATCACAAAAAATGGTGGATTTTAAATAACTCAGGATATCACCATAGCCTACGATATAATGTATTATCTTAAAACTAACGATGGATATTGATAAACTTATAAAGAAATCACTAAAGAGGTTATCAAAGGCAAATGGTACAAAGGAGCGGGTAGAAAGCAATGCATAACCGCCTTTCTATTTCATGTCCCTTTCGTGTCCCTTTTGCGTTATTTTTTATGATAATTTGTTGTTGTTTATGATAATTTAATTATAATCAAAAACAAGTCAAAGTCCGCATAAATAAGGGAAAAATTAAAAGAAACCGCTATACAAAGCGGTTTTCCTTTTTGGTGGGAGAGGCCCGAAACACCCCTTTATTTATGCGGGTCTTCAGGTCTCTTGTACTTAATTTGTACTTAATAAGCGATTTTATGGGTTTTATTTCACACTTCTTATATCGCTTTCAACGATGTTAAAACGCATAAATTCAGGTATAGCATTTTTTATTGCATCTTGTTTGATTTGTGCATCATTGTTTACCGCCGACAAGCCAACTATACTTGACGGATACAAAACCGTTTTGAGCTTTGACTTACGAATATCGTTATAATCTTCACACAAAGGGACATTGTTTAAGCGGCTTAAATAGTCAACCATTGCCAAAAGATAAAAGCTTTCGGGATACCACTGTTTTTTGTAATACATATCAATATCTTTGCTTTTCAGACTTTCAATAAGAAAATCAATATCGCCAAGTTCTTTTAAGCGGTGACAAACATTACTTTTAAACAGTTCAAAGGCAGGGCGATGTTCATTATTCGTTTGTTGGTTTAGGTAAATATTCATATTCTTTAGAAAAGCAAATGCTCGACCAATCGATTTTTTTGGCTTTATAAATGATTTTTGAGTATTCTTTTTTACCTTTATTTTTTTGATATGTAAGAATAATTCGCTTTTGATTAGATGATATGTTTCGGATATCTTCATTCAGTATTGTATTTGGTATTAATTTTTTCGCATTTTCATCAAAAACAAAGCCCATACAACCTTTAATATTTCCTGCCGTTTTTTCTGTGTATAATCTCGGCTTAAACACATCATAATCACCAATCGAATTTGCAGAAAGATTTTCTTCCATCAACATCGGTAATACTGTTAGTTTTAATTGAGTTGTGCCGTCATCTGAAAAATCAAAATCTTTAATACGAAGCCTTTTCACCAAACATTTCTTATAAAATACTTTGGCAAATCTTTCTACACCTTTGAAATCATTTTTAAATTCATCTGTGAGCTTTACACCGGTTAAATGCAGAAAATTACTTGCATTAAATTCAACTTCCATATAAGAGAGCTTTTTATTTCTGTCCATACAAACAAACAGCAAGTTTTTGTTTTTTAAATTTTTCTCATATTTTTCTGCACAATTAAAAATAATTGCCAAAGCTTCACTTTTACCAGAACTCAATTATTGCACTTCCCCTAAATTTTAAGGGAGATTATGTCACCGCAGTGTCACAATCTCCCTTAGTGACTGATTTTATCGTTGTCTGCCAACTAACGAGTCTTTACGCCTCGTATCAATTTCAGGTTTTATCGTTGCCTGCCAACATTCGGGTCTTTCACCCCGCATCAATTTCAGATTTTAGGTGTCAGCCACACCGATGAAATAAATCATCAAACAAATGATGCGAAGCATCATTGCAACATTATAATAACATACTTTGATCAGATAGTCAATATTTTTGTTGCAACGATAGTATAACACCATTTTTTAGGTATATACTATACTATTTTATGTAAAAGCAGTATGACCCGATACTATAAATTTAGCATAATAATTTGCGACTTTCACCGACATATTTATTTTACCCTTTGAAAATCCAAAACAATTCCGATACTTGCCATATACTCACACGCTTTATTAATGTTTGCGTCTTCAAATTTATCAAACACATCGCCGTAAGTATTATAGGTCGTTTTGATGTCTTTGTGCCCTAAACGGTATTGCAAAACCTTTGCCTGCATTCCCGATTCAATACAGCGTGTAGCGTATGTATGCCTTAACGAATGCAAATCCACCTTTGTATTTTCCTGCGGTTTAATAAACTTGTATTTATCGTTAATTCTTCTGAATTGACTGTAAATCATTTGCCGACTGATAATTTTACCGTTTTCTCTTGTGAATATAAAATCATTTTGTTTTTTGCCGACAGAGCAGACTTTGAGCAGTTCCGCAATATCCGCCGTCATTTTTATTTTACGCATACCCGTTTCGGTTTTTGTTCTGTTGTTTACAAACGGATTACCTTTATTATCGGTTGCCATAGTTCTGTTGATGTTAAGATACCCGCCCTTAAAATCAATATCACTTCTTTTAAGAGCCAAAACCTCGCCCATTCGCATACCGCTGAAAAGGGATAACAGCATTTCTTCCGAGTAGTTTATATCGTTTTTCATAAGAATATCAACAAAAGCTCTTTCTTCCTCAATCGTTAATGCACGGACTTTTTCGTTTTGTTTGTTAGATTTCGGCTTTTCAACATCGGTCATCGGATTTTCCGATATTATTTTCATTTTTATGGCTTTCTTAAAAATATCGTTAAGCAAAATACATATCTTTTCAATAACGCTGTTTGAATAATCCATACAATAATTTATAAGAAAATTTTGTAGTATCAGCGGTGTTATTGACTGAATAGCCGTATTATAAATCGGCTTTAACATATTTAGTGTTCCCATATTCCGATGTGCCGTTTGTTCTTGAACCTTATTTAATTTGAGTTTATTTTCAATAACCTGCTTACCGAATTCGAAAAGAGTAACCTCCTCTGCCGAAAGTATCGTGCCGTTTTCATACATATTAAGTTTTTCTTTGGCTTTTTGTTTTGCCTCGGTTTGAGTTTTTGCGTATGTTTGTATTACAAGCGGTTTCCCTTTGTCGGTGTATTGATGCGGAACGGTTATTTGAAATCGCCATCGTTTTCTTTTTGCATCAAACCAAAACGAGCCGTCACCGTTGCTCCTTTTATAAATTTCTTTTTTTCTTGCCATATTTTCGCCTCCTTTAATTGCGTATGAGCATTAAATCCAATGCCCATACGCTTTTTCGATACAAGTTTATATCCGCCTTGTAGATGCCCACTTAATAAATTCCGATTTCATAACTTTAAGATTTTTACCGCATTTGATAAGCGGAAAATCTTTTCTTCGCATAATTTGACGGGCAACCGGAACGGAGCAGCCCATAAGTGCGGCAATTTCCTTACTGCCTATAAACTGCATATCACTCATTTCTTCGGAGGAAAGATTTGTTTTAGCCATAAATTTCCCTCCTTTGTTTTGCCGTGACAAATCGGATAAAAAGTTCATAGCACAATACATTTTTTCTATGCTTTTTACTTTCCTTTTTATACGGTAGCTTTATTTTATTGATTAAAAATCCAAATGTCAAATTTCGTTTTCCCGATTTTTTAAGCATTACCGTCACCGTCCTTTTGTATCCCTGCTAAATATATTCTTGTTACATCCTCACGCTCGTGACCTAAAAGCTTTGAAACCTTTTTCTTTGCATGAGCATCACTGTAACCGTCTTTAATTAACTGCTTGTATGTTTCTGCGGCGTAGGTGTGCCGTAGTCCGTGAAATGTAAGATTTGTTTCTCTGCCGTTATCACAAACATTTTTGCGGCGGTGTGCTATAAAGTTTTGCAGTTCCGCTTTTACAATATGACTTTCGGTATTTTCGGGGACAAATAGTTTTTGTCCTCTCGGAGTTTTAAGTAAAAATCTGCGAAGTTCTATTTCAATGCTGTTGTTTATAGGCACTTGCCGTATCTTTCCGCCTTTACCTTTAATCGTCAGAACTTTGCTTTTAAGAGCATTTCTTGCGGTTGCCGTATCAATTCGCAATGCCTCGTGAATACGAAGCCCTGCATATCTTGCAAGAACTATACACGCTTCAAAATCTTCGTGATTTGTTTTCCAACATTCGCTAATCATTTTGTTAAACTCGGCTTCACTCCAAGTTCGGTCAACCTTTCCAAATTGGCGTCTTTCAAGTGTAAAATCTTTGTTTTTCGGTAAAACATATTTTGCATCCGAAATTTTATCCTGCCAAAACCTTATTGCAGACAAATCGGTTTTTACGGTTGATGCCGAATACCCTTTATCTTTCATAAAAGATATGTATGCCGATAAATGTTTACCTGATATATTGGATAACTTTTGCAGGTGGTATTCTTCACCTAAAAACCGTAAAAATCTTTTGTAAGCTTCAAAATATCTTTCTCTTGTTTTATAACTGCCTTGTCTGTTATGACGGCGCAGTTTTTCCGCCTGTGATAATAAATTTTTATAATAATCGGACATAATGTCCCTCCTTAATTTCTGAATTTCAATTTTGTTTCCGCCTTATTTCCGGTTTTTGACCTGTCAGAAATATCGGTATAATCAGTATTTGGAGTATTTTTATTAAAACTGTCTCCATAATAAAATTTCAAGTTAAGTAAAAAACCGCCTGCCGTTTTATAAAACGGTGAAATCTGCGGAATGCACCGAACACTGAATTTCGGTGCGGATATTCTCGGCAGAGAATACCGAATATATATAATCAAATTACCGAACGCTGCCGTCATCGGTCTGCATCAACATACTGCTTTGTGCGTGCAGAACACAAAACAATTTTTGTACTTTGAAACGAAATTTTTGTTTTTGCGTTTCATTAAGTTTTTAATGGTTTTTGCACTTTAAGTATAAAAATGTTCCTCCCTTTTACCCTTAATTTAAGTGCTTTCGTTTAGTGGTTTTATTTTTTTATATGATTTCGATTTTTAAGTGATTTAATATATTAAAACAGAAAAAGACCGACTCATAATCACTCCTCATAAACGAGTGTTGAGCCAGTCTTCTTAAAGAATTCCGTTTTTGGTTTATTCAGTTGACAGGATTTTTGATTTGTTCTTCTTTGCTACTAAAATCAAAAATCTCATAAAAAAAGGACAGACTTCTCCCTTACTCTCCCGTAAAGTGAAAATCCGACCTAATAATCTCAAACCAAAGGATGCTTACTGCATCCAATCAATCAAACCTAATAACAAGTTTATTATATTTGCGACTTTGCCGTTTGTCAACAATTCTTTTGTAAATTTATTGTTAACAAAAACAAAGTTTTTGTCGGTAAATGTCGAAGTATGCTTTTTAGTTATATTAACAATAAAAGAGGCGCGGCAAACCCCTTTGACCGCACCCCTTAAAGAAAGGACATTTTTAGTGTAGCAAACCGAAAACGGTTTGTCAAGTTTCGTTAGTTTAATTAAAAAGTAATTGTTTCGGGCGATGCTGTAAACGAAGAAAAAGTTGCGGTTGCATTTTTTTGTTGCCGTTTTTACATAGCCGAGAATAATAAATCGGCTAAATTTTTTGTAAAGGAGGAAACCAAAATGCAGTGTAAAGTAATCGCTGTAGTAAACCAAAAAGGCGGTGTCGGAAAAACGACTACAACATTTAATCTTGGAGTCGCTCTTATTGATTGCGACCCCAGGGTGACCTGACAATCTGCTGTGGGTATCCGAATAACGATGAGATAGATACAACCATAGCAACTCTTATGAAGAAAATCATAAACGATGAGGAGATTGAACCCGATGAGGGAATTATTCATCAGGCTGAGGGTGTTGACCTTATACCGGCAAATATTGAACTGTCGTCTATGGATTTAACCTTAATTACAATAATGAATCGTGAGAAAGTCCTTGACAGCTACATTTCTGGAATCAAGCCGTATTATGACTATGTAATTTTGGACTGTCAACCTAGTTTGGGTCTAATAACAATTAACGCACTTTCCGCCGCAGACAGTGTTATAATTCCCGTTCAGATACATTATTTACCGCTTAAAGGGATGACGCAGCTTACTAAGACCATAGGCAAGGTGCGAAAGCAAATCAATCCAAAATTAAAGATTGACGGTGTGGTATTAACACTTTTTGCGAAAAACACAAACCTTGCTAAAACTACTGAAGCGACTTTATCAGTAAAAGAAAAAACGGAGTAGTGGGGTGATGGATATAGATAGATTGTTTTTTTAGAAAAGAACAAAAAAAACAAGATAAGTTTCCTGTACAAGTGTCAAATTCATTAAATTTTCAAACAAGTTTAGTGGGTACTTACAATTGTCAATAAAGCAAGAATTAAGTATAATTATCTTAAGATGAATATTAATCTTCAAATTCTAAGTATGGGGTATAGAAAAAGGTGATCTCTATGAAATGTTATAACTCAAGAGAGTATGCAGAGCGTTTAATAAAAAACATTCAGCCTTCAATGGCATTTAATAAAAGTAAAGATTTCGATTTATGGAGCAGATCGGCAAGGAGTAAACTAACAGAGTTGCTCGGTTTGCCGTTAAAAAAGAGCGAAAACGATGCTTTCACTATAACATTGACAGAGGAAACCGATGATTATAAAAGAATATCGTTTGAGTTTCAAAGTGAGGAAGGGTATTTTGTTCCCTGTGAAATGCTTTGCCCCAAAGAAAAGCCTTATCAGTTACCGACAGTAATATGCTTACAAGGACATAGCACAGGAAAACATATTTCTTTGGGATATAAAAAATTTGATGGCGACTCTGAAAACTATATAAATAGAACTAATTTTGCAATTCAAGCCGTGAAAAACGGATATTGTGCCGTTGCTTTTGATCAGCGTTATATGGGAACTGCCGGTCAAGATGAAAAGGGTGATCCACAGTGTATTGTTAATAATGCGGTTTTGCCGTCATTGCTGATGGGCAGAACAGCAATCGGAGAAAGGGTTTGGGATGTTCAGCGTGTAATAGATATCATGGAAAAACACTTTTCCGATATTGTGGATACAGGAAAAATTATTTGCATGGGAAATTCCGGTGGCGGCACGACAACATTTTATTCAGCGGCGGTAGACAAGCGAATCCATTTGGCTGTCAGCTCTTGTGCAGTCAGCACATTTTACGATTCGATCGTTTCAATATCTCATTGTCCATGCAATTATATTCCGCAAATTTGCAATTACTTTGATATGGGTGATATTGGCTGCTTGATCGCGCCGAGGAAACTCATTGTTGTAAGCGGAAACACCGACGCAATATTCCCTATTGACGGGGCAAAAAAAAGTTATGAAACAATTAAGACAGCGTTTTCTGAACTGGGTGTAAAGGATCATTGCCAAATGATAATCGGCGATGGAGGACATCGGTTTTATCCGGATGAGGTTTGGCCAATGGTGAAACAAATGTTGGGATAATAGAAA
>DFHZ01000123.1 GCA_002371985.1 Ruminococcaceae bacterium UBA3710
ATTGTTCATATTTATCCGTAGGTTTTAATTATTTCTTCAGCAATTTGCTTGCGTGAAACACAAGCATCCATCGCCTGTTTTTCTATGTATCTATGAGCGTCCGGTTCGGTCATTTTCAGTTCGCTTATAAGCAACCATTTTGCACGGTTGACAATACGGATTTCATTCATTTTTTCCTCTATCGAGAGTGTCTTCTTTTCAGTTTTTCTTATTCGTTCGCGTGCACTTATAAGCCAGCCGGAAGCAATGTCCATTACCGCTCTTGATATCGGCTTTTGCAGTAAAAACACGCCGTGCTCAGCAAGCCTGTCGTATGCACTTTCATATTGTTCACTTCTTGCGAGAAATAAGACTACCGTGTTATAAGAACTTACTGTATCAATAGCAAAACGAAGTCCGTAATCGTCAGGAAGCGGAGAATTTACTATTACAATATCAAAATCCCGCTCACCGATTGCCCGTTTTGCCGCACTGATATTATTTACCGTGTTGACAGGATAGAATAAGGGAACGGAAAATATTTCCGGCATAGCACTATTGAATTTTTCTGCAGCAGATACAATAAGCACACTGTAAACCTGCTTTTTTAAACTCAATTCCGTTCCCCCCTTTTTCAAAAATCAATTAAAAATTATTCAGCACAATATATACCGAGAATTGCTTTTGGAATGTATTTTTTTATAAATTCATCGTTTCTTGCGGCAGACCTTGCCTCGTCAATGCTTTCGGGAAGTTTGTTTAAATTTGAAGTATTGTTTTTCCCCACTTCGTAAGCACTTATATCTATATGTTTATTTGTTTCTACATTGTGTTTCATACCGTAAATACCTGCCCAAATAAGAAGTGCGAAAGCAATATAGGGATTAGCCGTAGGGTCAGGTGAACGCAGTTCTATACGGCGATATTCATCCTGTGCCGCCGGAATGCGTATAAGTTGCGAGCGATTTTCTTTGCCCCATGAAACATACTTTGGTGCTTTCTGTTTACCTAAGCGATTATAAGAATCTTCATTAGGGTTGAAAAACAGTGTCATAGGTATTGCTTTATCAAGAATCCCCGAAAGTAACAAATCAAAATCGGCAGTTGTTTCACGAGATTTTACAGAGCAGTTTATGTGAAAACCGTTACCCGAAGCATTGTTAAGAGGTTTTGGTGAAAAGTCCGCAAAAAGACCGTTTCTGCGAGCAATGGTCTTTACAACATTTTGGAATGTCATAACATTGTCTGCGGCAGTAAGTGCATCGGAAAAACGAAAATCAATTTCATTTTGTCCGGGACCTTCTTCGTGGTGTGAACTTTCGGGAGATATACCCATTTGTTCGAGAGTTAAACAAATTTCCCGGCGTACATTTTCGCCCCTGTCCTCAGGTGCTATATCCATATAACCGGCATTATCATAAGGAATTTTTGTCGGATTGTTTTTCTCGTCAAGTTCCATAAGATAGAATTCTTGCTCGGCACCAAAATAAAATGTATATCCTGCATCTTTAGCATCGGCTATTGCCTTTCTAAGAAGCCCCCTGCTATCGCACTCAAATAGGGTACCGTCAGGGTGAGTTATACTGCAAAACATACGGACTACTTTACCGTGTTCAGGACGCCATGGAAGCCAGGTAAGGGTTTCCGGTTCTGGATGCAGAAATAAATCCGAATGCGTTTCATCTCCAAAGCCTTTTATCGCGGAAGCATCAAATGCAATTCCATATTTGAAAGCGCGCGGTAACTCATCCGGCATAATAGAAACATTTTTCTGATTGCCAAACACATCGCAGAAAGCAAGACGAATAAATTTAACATCTTCCTCCACGATATACTGCATAACCTCTTCTTTTGAGTAATTCATAGTATCCTCCTCAATTGGCTACATATAATTGTTTATACGGATTTTTGCTATTTGGCGTAACGACCGTAAAAGGCGAATTCATTATACTGTCGATGTTTTCATTTAACAAAAGGCAATATTTTGCAACATATTTTTCGATTTCTTTAAGTTCTTCCGCTGTTGCGGGGTTTGCTGAAACTTGATGCGGGAAAACGATATCTTTACAGTTTGAGCGGAGTATCGTTTTTCCTCCGTGCATACCGGTACATGGGAAGTTGCCTACTATTCTTTTACCATTGTTTTTAAGTCCCAAAACAATAATTATTCCACCTGCTTGATATTCGCCCAAAAAACTTCCGACAGTACCACCTATTACCATAATCGGTATCTTCTCTTTATAGGCTTTCATATGTATTCCTGCACGATATCCGGAATTACCTTTAACATAAATGCTCCCGCCACGCATGGCATATCCCGTAGCATCCCCGATGTTTCCGTGAACAACAATTTCACCGGCATTCATAGTATCGCCTACGGCATCTTGTGCATTACCGTTTACAATAATTCTTCCCCCGTTAAGATAGGCACCGAGAGCATTCCCCGGAATACCGTTTATCGTAACATTTTTATCCGACATACCGGTCGCTATAAACCGCTGACCGATAACATTCAGAATTTCGCATTTTTCTTTTGCGTTCCGTATTGCAGTATTCAACTCGTCAAAACTTAAATTATCAGCATTTATTTTCATAGTATACTACACTTTCCGTTATATTTCTATTGTTTTTATTGTCCTGCGTGGGAAACACCTAAAATCTCAAGTTCTTTTGAGTTTAGTCCTACACCTCTTAGCATAAGCCTGTTGCCTCTGAGTGCCTCAATCGAATTTATACCCATTCCGCCCATAATTTCTTTGATTTCGTGTTGCCATGCTGTCATCAGATTGCAAAGGCGTTCGGCACCTATATCGGGATTAAGGCGTTTTACAAGGTCCGGACGCTGTGTTGCAATACCCCAGTTGCATTTGCCGCTTTGACAGGTTCTGCAAAGATGACAACCAAGTGCCAAAAGTGCTGCTGTGGCAATATAACATGCGTCAGCACCTAAAGCCACTGCCTTTACCACATCTGCCGCACTGCGAATAGACCCACCTACAACGAGTGAAACATTATTTCTTATCCCTTCTTCACGAAGTCGGGTATCAACGGCGGCGAGTGCAAGTTCAATTGGTATTCCTACATTATCCCGTATTCTTGTAGGTGCGGCACCCGTTCCGCCACGAAAACCGTCTATGGCAATAATATCAGCACCGCTTCGTGCAATTCCACTTGCTATTGCGGCAATATTATGAACTGCGGCAACCTTAACAATTACGGGTTTTTTATATTGCGTTGCTTCTTTAAGTGAGAAAACTAACTGACGCAAATCTTCTATTGAGTAAATATCGTGATGCGGTGCAGGAGAAATTGCATCTGTTCCTTCGGGTATCATACGGGTCTTTGACACATCTCCCACGATTTTAGCACCCGGCAAATGACCGCCTATACCGGGCTTTGC
>DFHZ01000118.1:0-10769 GCA_002371985.1 Ruminococcaceae bacterium UBA3710
AAATTATATTTGATACAATATAATTGCAAAAAATATTAGGAGACAAAAATGGATAACGATTATAAAGAGCAACTTAAACTTTCAAATCAGTTGTGTTTTCCGCTTTATGCGGCGGCAAGAAATATAATAAATATTTATACGCCGGTTCTTAAAAAACTCGGAATAACATATACTCAGTATTTAGTGTTCCTGGTTTTATGGGAAGAAGACAAAATCCCCGTCGGCGATATATGTCAAAAACTTATGCTTGATAGCGGTACTCTTTCGCCATTGCTCAAAAAAATGCAGAAGTCGGGGTATATCGAGCGTAAACGAAGTGAAAAAGACGATCGTGTTGTTGTTATATCTCTCACCGAAGATGGGAAAGATATGATGGAACGAGCAAAGAATGTTCCGAAGGAGGTGGGGGACTGCATAAAAATCTCGCCCGAAAAGGCAAAAATGCTCTATGAAATTCTTTATGAATTACTTGAAAACAAATTTTAAGAGGTGTTAAAAAATGAAAACAGTTTATGATTTTAGTGTCAAGGATATGCAAGGAAATAATGTAAGTCTAGCAGATTACAGCGGTAAAGTATTACTTATTGTAAATACTGCAACCGGTTGTGGTTTTACTCCGCAGTATGAACAACTTGAAGAAATATATAAAGAAATGAAAGATAAAGGCTTTGAAATTCTTGATTTCCCGTGCAATCAGTTTGCAGGTCAGGCTCCCGGAAGCGATGAAGAAATTCATGATTTTTGTACCATTAAATTCGGTACAGACTTTCCCCAGTTCAGTAAAATTGATGTAAACGGCGACCAAGCAGACCCGCTTTTTGCTTTTCTTAGCAATGAAAAGCCGTTCAAGACTTTTGGCAAGGGACCAAAAGGTTTAATGATGAATAAGTTTACTAAGGCTCATAATAAAAAGTTCGGCGATAAGGCATATATACAGTGGAACTTTACAAAATTTTTGGTTGACCGAGAGGGCAATGTGGTTGAAAGATTTGAGCCTACAGTAGATATGGAAGAAGTTAAAAATGCAGTTGCAGAATTGCTTTCAAAATAATCAAAATTAAGGAGTGGAAAAATGAACGTTAAGTTTTACCGTTGCCCTGTATGCGGACAGTTGGCAGCCCTTGTAAAATCAACCGGAGCACCGCTTGTTTGTTGCGGAAAGCCAATGGAAGAAATTATTGCCGGTTCGGTCGATGCGTCTGAAGAAAAGCATATCCCTGTTTATGAGGTTAAAGGCGATACGGTTGAGGTTTGCGTAGGCTCTGTGCCTCACCCTATGACCGAAGAGCACTTTATAGAGTGGGTTTTCCTAAAAACAAAATTTGGAAATCAGCGAAAGCCTCTAAGACCCGGCGAAGAGCCGAAAGTTTGCTTTAAGATTTGCGACGGCGACGAGGTTGAAGCAGTATATGCCTATTGTAATCTGCATTCTCTTTGGAAAACAAAATAGATAACTAAAAGCACAGCAACTTGTAAGGAGAATTCAAATGAAAATTCTATTGAACGAAAACGAAGAAATCGTTGAAACCGTAAAAAAAGGTCTTAAAAAAAGCGGTGGATATTGCCCCTGTCGAAGAGAAAAAACCGAGGATACAAAATGTATGTGTAAGGAATTCAGACAGCAGGTTGCCGACCCGAATTTTGAGGGATATTGCCACTGTATGCTTTACTATAAGACATTAAAAGATTAAGGAGAACCGATATGGCAGAAGTTATAATTACAAGCAAAAATTTTGAAAATGAAGTAATGAAGTCGGATAAGCCGGTGCTTATTGACTTTTGGGCTTCGTGGTGCGGACCCTGTAAAATGCTTTCCCCTATAATCGAGGAAATTGCAAACGAATATGAAGGCAAGGTAAAGGTTTGCAAAGTAAATGTTGACGACGAGCCAAGTCTTGCCACTACATTCGGAGTATCAAGTATACCGACATTGTTTGTAATAAAAAACGGCAAGGTTACCGACACATCGGTCGGATACCACCCAAAAGAAGATATTATTAAAATGCTTTGATGCAAAAAACAAAGCCCCATAAAGGGCTTTGTTTTTTTGTTAATATATGGTATACTTAGCATAAATTATTATTGGTTTTATGGAGAAAATAATGCAAAAACAATTTTTAAGAACGCAAATGCTGCTCGGAAAAGAAGCAATGGAAAAATTAGAAAACAGCCGTGTTGCCGTTTTCGGAATAGGTGGTGTAGGCGGATATGTTTGCGAAGCACTTATAAGAAGCGGCGTCGGGAAATTTGAACTTATTGACAGTGATAAAGTTGATATTACGAATATAAACCGCCAGATAATTGCCACAACAAAAACTATCGGCATGTATAAAACCGATGTAATGAAAGAGCGTATGCTTGACATTAACCCAAATGCCGAAATAACTGTTCGTAATTGCTTTTTTCTTCCCGATAATGCCAATGAATTTCCCTTTGAAAATTATGACTATATAGTCGATGCCGTTGATACCGTTTCTGCCAAGATAGGGCTTGTAATTGAGGCTCAAAAAAAGAATATACCTATTATAAGTTGTATGGGGGCAGGAAACAAACTTGACGGCAGTCAGTTTAAGGTTTCGGATATATTTAAAACAAAAATGTGTCCTCTTGCAAAAGTTATGAGGACAGAACTTAAAAAAAGAGGAGTTAAAAAACTCAAAGTAGTATATTCAGAGGAAAAACCTTTAAAACCGATAGCGGGTGTCTTGCAGGACAATGTAAATAAAGGTACAGCCCGACGGGCGATACCGGGAAGTGTCGCATTTGTTCCGTCTGTTGCAGGTCTTATTGTTGCAGGTGAGGTTGTAAAAGATTTGACCCTTTCAAAATGATTACAGAAAAAGTTGGCACCTCGACTTTTGTCGAGGTGCTGATGTTTTTACTCAAATCTTATTTTACAACTAATGTCTTTTTGAATTTCGGTAAGTCCTGCTCCGACGATTTGTTTTGTTCGTTCGAAAGAATTTTGGCTTTTGGTAAGAGGTGTACCTGACAGACCGTATTTTGAGCCGTCGTCCTTTGTTTCAAGCGGGATAATTGTATACAAGTATCCGCTTCCGCCTGAATACTTGTTTACCCATGTGGGTACTATATCGACACTTGATAGAACAACAGAGCCGTCGGAATACTTATCAAACTTATAACTTAAAAGCATTCCGTCTTCGGTATGACCCGTGGTGCATTCGGGGTTCATAATTTCCTGTCGCTGATTTGAAATTGCATTGCCCATAGAATATATGCAAACGGTTTTATGCTCTCCGCTTTCGGAATTAAGCAGGGCGACAGGCTCAATAACATGCGGGTGGCTTCCGACTATAATATCAACACCCAAATTGCATAGATTTTGTGCTATTTGTCTTTGCCATACATTCTCTTTAAGTTGATACTCTTCGCCCCAATGCATATAGAATACTACTTTATCGGCACCTTCGTCTTTCATTTGCTTGATCATTTTTTGTGCCGTTTCGTAAAATTCTGATATGCGGTCATAATTAAATGTATTTATAAGGTCGTTAGCATCGGCGGAAATAATATTGCCGTTTAACGATTTTCTTCCGGGAGTATCGCATTTGTTTTCATAAGTGAAAGCAGTCATTCCGAGTTTTATACCGTTGATGTTTTGTACGGTGTAATTCTTTTCGCTTGTGGTTTGCCTTGTGCCAACATAGGCAAGTCCTTTTTCTTTTAGTACACTAACCGTTCTTTTAAGACCGGGAAGACCCGTATCGTATGCGTGGTTATTGGTAGTAAGAAGCAAATCAAAACCGGCATCTTTTATGACATCTGCAAGGCTGTCAGGAGTGTTGAAAGCAGGATAGCCTTTGTATGAGCCCGATTCACTGCCACCGAATGTAACCTCTAAATTTGCTATGGCGAGGTCGGAGTTTTTTATATGATTTTTTATATTTTTAAAAAAGTCGGAAAAATCATACTGCCCGTCGCCCCTTTTTGCACCGTCAAGTTGTGTACTGTGAACCATAATATCCCCTGTATTTATAACTGTGGCAGAAGAAACAAGTTTAGGCTCTTTTTTGTCAGTTTTCTCTTTTGAAGAAACCGTTTCGGAAGATACAGAAGAAATGTCCGAACTGTCAGCACTTCGATTGTTGCTCTTAATGTGAGAAATTATTAAAACTATGCCGGTTATCAAAGCGGTTAAAACAATCAGACATACAATGATAAAAATTCTCCGCCTTATAATTGCTTTTCTTCTTGATTTGCTTGACATATCGTTTCACCTTTCTTTTGACCTATAATTTCAGGTAACTGTGCAGTTATAATGGCAACAAAAACGAGTAAGCACCCGAACAATTCCCTTATGGTTAGTGTATTACCCATAATAATCCAACCGCCAAGTGTCGCAAAAACACTTTCAAGGCTCATTGAAATAGATGCCACCGCAGGTTCGGCATATTTTTGACCGATAATTTGAAGCGTGTATGCAATTCCGCTTGATATTATACCCATATAAAGTATTTGAGGCAAAGCCAAACGGATATTTTGCAGCCCCATATCAGGCTCGGTAATAAGCGATATAATTCCCGAAATAGTACCGCAGACGATAAACTGCAACATTGACAGTTGAGGACCGCCTATAATTTTACCGAACTTGTCGACCGAAAGAATATGAAATGTGCAGAAAAAGGCACAAAGAAAAACGAACACATCGCCCAAATAAATACCCTTAATTCCACCTGAAAGGCAAAGGAAATAAACTCCCAAAGTTGCTATTATAACCGAAATCCAAATTACAGGAGAGGTTTTTTTCTTAAAAAATATCGAAAATATAGGCACTAAAATTACATATAGAGCCGTCAAAAATCCTGCTCTCGCTTCTACGGCGGCACCCTTTGGATAAACTGCTATTCCGAGTTGCTGAAAGTTGATTTCAAGTGATAGAAAAACTCCGCAAACTATACTTCCGAAAATTGCCGTTTTTTTATACTCTTTTGTGCCGGCAAAAACAGGTGTGTGTGTTATGCTCTTTTTCATAATTAAGTATACCCCGATTACAAGAGCACCTAACAGCGAACGCAGAGCATTAAAAGCGAAGGGCTTTATAAAAGTATTTGCATCGTTTTGAACAACAAACGCAAGTCCCCAGATAAGGGAACCTATTGTTAAAATTAAACTTCCTTTTAAATTGTTACTTTTCATCTGTTTCTCCAATTAAAAAACTAAAACACATTATAACATAATGCTACATTTTTCGCAATCAGTAATTACTCAATATCGTCTTTAAATATGCATAAATAGGGAATAATCGACAAATATACAAATTAAAGGAAACTTTGCTATTGATTTTTGCCTTTAAAAAAGTTATAATTTATGATAGTTAATTGTGTTCGGAGGAAGTAATGTTAGAATTGAAAAATATTTCCTTTACCGCTAAAACAGATAACGGTGATAAGGAAATACTTGATAATATCTCTTTAAAATTTGATAATGAGTTTATTGCTATAACTGGACCAAACGGCGGCGGTAAATCTACACTTGCAAAAATCATTGCGGGAATAAATAAACCTACATCAGGTAAGATTATGCTTGACGGCGAGGATATTACCGATTTATCGGTTACTGATAGGGCAAAAAGGGGTATAAGTTTTGCTTTTCAACAACCCGTTCGCTTTAAAGGCATAACGGTTAAAGATTTAATCGCATTGGCATCGGGTAAAAATATAAGTGTTGGCGAGGCTTGTGATTATCTTTCAAAAGTAGGGCTTTGTGCAAGAGATTATATAAACCGTGAAGTAAATGCCTCACTTTCGGGTGGCGAACTTAAAAGAATAGAAATAGCAACAGTTTTGGCAAGGTCAACAAAAGTTTCGCTTTTTGACGAGCCGGAAGCCGGTATAGACCTTTGGAGTTTTTCAAATCTCATAAATGTTTTTGAAAAAATGCATTCTACTCTCGGCGGTTCTATTATTATTATTTCTCATCAGGAGAGAATACTTAATATTGCAGATAAGGTTGCCGTAATTGCAAACGGGAAATTAAAAGACTATGGTGCAAAAGACGATATTTTGCCCGAGCTTTTGGATACGAATGCTACTTGCAGTGTACTTATTGATAATATGGAGGAGAAAAAATGATTAACGAAACAGATAAACAACTCCTCAAAATAATCGCCGATATGGAGGGTATTCCTTCGGGAGCATATAATATCCGTGCAAACGGTGCTCTTGCCGATAGAAAGTCTACTCCTAATATAGAAATAAAAACAAAAACGGACAAACCCGGAATTGATATAATAATTCGCCCCGGAACTAAGGGCGAAACCGTTCATATTCCTGTTATTATTGACGAGACCGGTCTTACGGATTTAGTATATAATGATTTTATAATAGGCGAAAATTCAGATGTTACCATTATGGCAGGATGCGGTATTCATAACTGCGGTGATAAAGAGTCAAGACATGACGGTATTCATACCTTCTTTGTCGGCAAAAATGCCAAGGTTAAATATATTGAACGGCATTACGGTGAGGGCGACGGTTCGGGCGAAAACATTATGAACCCTACAACCGTTGTAAATATAGCCGAGGGCGGTTATATGGAAATGGAAACGAGTCAGATTAAGGGCATTGATTCCACTAACAGAGTTACAAGAGCAACCGTTGCCGATAACGGTGTTTTGGTTATCAAAGAAAAGATAATGACGCACGGAAACCAAAAAGCAACTACCGATTTTTCTGTTGATTTAAACGGCGAAAAGTCTGGTGCAAATGTTATTTCCCGTTCGGTTGCAAAGGATAATTCCTTCCAGTGCTTTAAGTCAAATATAAACGGAAACAATTTATGTTCGGGACATACGGAATGCGATGCTATTATTATGGATAACGCCAAAGTAGAGGCTATACCCGAGATATGTGCAAATCATATAGACGCATCGCTTATTCACGAAGCCGCAATCGGAAAAATCGCAGGGGAGCAACTAATTAAACTTATGACGCTCGGTCTTAGCGAACAGGAAGCGGAGCAGGAAATTGTAAACGGATTTTTGAAATAATTCAATGCAACCCGAACCGTAACGGGTTCGATTAAGGGGTGTGCTTAAAGAATGGATAATATTTCCATTTCGGCAACTATTGTTACTTATAACGACGGCAAAAAGGCACTTTCCGCTGTTAAAAGTATTATAGAGAATACAAAAAAATATCCTTTAACTCTTTATGTTTTTGATAACGGTTCTTCTGATGAAACCGTGTCTTTGATAAATGATAACACATCTGTTAAAGTTTTTGAGAACGGTAAAAATATCGGTTTTGGTGCCGCCCATAATTTGGTGCTTAAACAAGAGATGGGGAAATATCATTTTGTTATAAATCCCGATATTTTCGTATCTGACGATGTTTTGTCCGATATGGTAGACTTTATGGAAGAAAACAAAGATGTTGTTATGTGTATGCCGAAGATTTTGAATACTGACGGTACAGAGCAGAAACTTCCGAAAGAAAAGCCTACTTTTAAAAGATTGTTTTTAGGCAGACTTTCAAAAAGTATCAGAGGCGAATATATATGGCAAAACAAGGAATTGTCGCTTCCGACCGAAATTGATTTTTGCAGCGGTTGTTTTTTCTGCATACGGACGGATGTTTTTAAAAAAATCGGAGGATTTGATAAGAGGTTTTTTATGTACCTTGAAGATGCCGATTTGACGCAGACGGCTAAGAGTTGCGGTAAGGTTATGATATTGCCTCAATTTTCCGTTATTCACGAGTGGGATAGGGCGAGTGCAAAAAGTATTAAGTATTTGTTTATACACACGGTTTCGTGTTTAAAATTTTTATTTAAAAGGAGAAAGCCGATATGAAAATAATGATTACAGGCTGTCACGGTCAACTCGGTAATGAGTTACAGTCTATAATTAAATCGGGTAAAAGTGAAATCGGCAAAATATCGGACGAGTATTTGAAAGCGGAGGTTTTCCCGGTTGATATTGATACTCTTGATATTACGGATTTTGAGGCTACGAACAAGTTTATCACCGACAATAAACCTGATGTTATAATAAACTGTGCGGCAATGACTAATGTCGACGGTTGCGAAACAATGCAGGATGTCGCATTCAAGGTAAACGCATTCGGCGTAAAAAATCTAAGTGTTTGTGCCAAAAAAGTCGGAGCAAAGTTAGTCCATATTTCAACCGACTATGTTTTTGAGGGCAACGGCACAAAGCCGTATATTGAATGGGATATGATAAACCCGCAGAGTGTTTACGGTGCTTCTAAAGCATTAGGCGAGAAATATGCGTTGAGTTTTAATGATAAAACATTTATCGTCCGCACATCATGGCTTTATGGATATGTGGGCAAAAATTTTGTTAAAACGGTAAGGCGGGTAATAAGAAATAACGGCGGTATTACCGTTGTTGATGACCAGCGAGGAAATCCGACCAGTGCAAACGATTTGGCTCATCATATTTTGAAACTTGCTTTAACCGAAGACTACGGTATTTATCATTGTACCGGCGAGGGCGAATGCTCATGGTATGACTTTGCGGTCAAAATTGCCGAGTTTTCCGGCTTTGGTAATGTTGTATTGCCTTGCTCTACTAAAGAGTACAATGAAAAATATAATGTTCCTACCAAAAGACCGACCTATTCTTCTCTTGAAAATTTAGCACTTAAATGCACGGTCGGTAACGAAATGAGAAACTGGGAAACAGCACTAAAAGAATATATAAGCAAAGTGGAGGATTAATAATTATGAAAACTTATCTTGTAACAGGCGGTGCCGGATTTATCGGCTCAAATTTTGTAATCTATATGCTAAATAAATATGATGATGTCAAGATTATAAATGTTGATAAACTTACCTATGCCGGTAATCTTGAAAACTTAAAGAGTGTCGAGAACAATCCTAACTATTCATTTGTTCAGGCTGACATTTGCGATAGGGAAGCAATATCAAAAATATTTGCCGAAAACGATGTTGATTATGTTGTAAACTTTGCGGCTGAAAGCCATGTTGACAGAAGCATTTCAAATCCTGAAATATTTGTTAAGACAAATGTTGAGGGAACAGTAAATATGCTTCAGTGTGCTAAGGTTGCATGGACTGTCGGCGACGATAAGTATAAAGACGGTGTTAAATACTTGCAGGTTTCAACCGATGAGGTTTACGGAACATTGGGCGAAACGGGTTACTTCACCGAAACTACTCCGCTTGACCCCCACTCTCCTTATTCTTCTTCAAAGGCATCTGCCGATTTATTTGTTAAGGCATTCGGAGATACCTATAAATTCCCGATAAATATTACCCGTTGTTCTAATAACTACGGTCCTTACCAATTCCCTGAAAAACTAATTCCTCTTATTATGAATAATACCTTAAAGCATAAAGATTTGCCGGTATATGGCGACGGTATGCAGATAAGAGACTGGCTTTATGTTGAAGACCATTGCAAGGCTATAGATATGGTTATTCGTGACGGTGTTTTGGGCGAGGTTTATAATGTCGGCGGACATAATGAAAAGCCGAATATTTTCATTGTTAAGTCAATTATTGAATATATCAAAGAAAATGTTGACGAAACCGTAGGCGAACATATGATTAAGCATGTTACCGACCGTAAAGGTCATGACCGCAGATACGGAATTGACCCTCAAAAGATTAAGGATGCTCTCGGCTGGTACCCGGAAACCACTTTTGAAGTTGGCATTAAAAAGACAATGAAATGGTATCTTGATAATATGGACTGGGTTAAGAATGTTGTAAGCGGCGATTATCAAAAATACTATGATAAAATGTATAGCGGTAAAAAGGAGATTTAATCTTGGGAAAGTTTAATTTTATAAAGACATCTATTGATGGAGTAATTATTGTTGAGCCGACTGCTTATGGCGATAGTCGTGGCTATTTTATGGAAACCTATCAAAAAGAAGATTTCGTAAAAGGCGGAATAACGGTAGATTTTGTTCAGGATAATCAGTCTATGTCTACTAAGGGTGTCCTTCGAGGTCTTCACTTTCAAAAGCAATTCAGTCAGTCTAAACTTGTTCGTTGCATAAGAGGAGAAGTTTTTGATGTTGCTGTTGATTTAAGAGAGGGCTCCCCGACATTCGGTAAATGGGAAGGTGTCATTCTCTCCGCCGAAAACAAGCGTCAATTCTTTATTCCTAAAAACTTTGCTCACGGTTTTTTGGTGCTTTCAGATGAGGCTGAATTTGTGTATAAGGTTGACGATTTTTATCATCCGAATGACGAGGGCGGTCTTATGTGGAACGACCCGGATATAGGAATTAACTGGCCAATTACTGAAGATATGACAATAAATCTTTCCGATAAGGATAAAATTCATCCCCCATTTAAAGATTTTAAGAAATAAATTATAAATAAACTCCCCTTTTCAGGTTATCCTATTTAAAAAGGGGGGGTTATATTTATGCAAAAAGGTACAATGAATTTTATTAAAGGCATGGGAGCCGGAATGATTGCAGGTGCTGCCGTAACAATGCTCGGAAAAAGCGTTATGGATAACGGACACAGCATTACAAAAGGCTCTGCAAAAATCGTCAAGGCGGCCGGAGATTTTATCGACGGCATACAGACAATGTTCAAATAAACCTACGCTCAGGAAGAAGTTTTAGACTTCTTCCTGAGAGTGTCGAAAAAAGTCGACACTCTCTTGGCGGAAATGCCGTTCGCCGAAAATGAAACATTTTCGGACTGCACTCTACTCCCGCCAATACCACCCACGCACTCTTGAAAACCGCTTTACTAAAGCGGTTTTCGCTTACAAGGTATTTTTCCGCCGCACCTGTCGC
>DFHZ01000118.1:10846-11386 GCA_002371985.1 Ruminococcaceae bacterium UBA3710
ACCCAAATGGTGCCGAACTAAAAAATAGGTTTATCGACAGACTGTGGAAGAAGTTTTCGACTTCTTCCTTTTATTTTGCTTGAAAAATGCGTACCTTGGTAATATAATAATAAGTAATTTGATTTGCGAGGTGCAGAGTATGAAAAGTTATTTGGAAATGACGAAGGAAGAAAGAAGTGCAGAGTTTGAGAGTATCAAAGCACAATTTGAGCATCTTAAAACACTTAAACTGTCGCTTGATATGTCGAGGGGTAAACCGGGTGCCGATGACCTTGATTTAAGCAATGAAATGCTTAAAATGCCAAACGAAACAATGGGATTTGTCGGTGAGGATGGCGTTGATACCAGAAATTACGGTCTGCTTGACGGTATCAAAGAGGCTAAACGCCTTTTTGCCGAAATTCTCGAAATGCCGGAAGAAACAATCATTGCCGGAGGCAATTCCTCTCTTACAATGATGTTTGACACAATAGCACAGGGTATGATAAAGGGACTTGGTGATAAACCTTGGATTTTTGACGAAAAACGCAAATTTTTATG
>DFHZ01000104.1 GCA_002371985.1 Ruminococcaceae bacterium UBA3710
CCCAAACTCGCATTACACGAATTTAGGTCTTTTTTAGTTCTACGAAAATACTATAAACTTTCAATTTTTGAAATGAAGAAATCTGCCATTTTTTCATTCCCTTTATCAGAAAGATGCAACCCGTCAGGCATATAAAGTATCCTTTGTTCCTCAATTTGGGGTGTAATTCCGAGTTCGCCGTAAAAATCAATAATAGGTAAAGAATACTTTCCTGCCACTTCTTTTATGATATTTACATAACCCGAAAGATTTGCTACATTGCGTATTCCTCGCTCATTACAAATTTCATTCTCGTTTAATCTGTGCGTTGGAGTAATGACTATTATTCTTGAAGTTGGGTATGTTTCGATAAGGTTCTTATATAAAACATTTAATGCACCGTAAAATGTATCTTCGGTAAAATCGTCAATAGTTCCAAGTGGTGCATCGCCGTGCCCGTAATCGTTTGTTCCTCCGAATACAACAATAACATCCGCATCCTTATCCATATCCTTAACTCTGTAATTAAACCACATATCGAAACTTTCAGGCCCGCTTGGTGTACGGTTTTTTGCAATCCTCATCCCACTTATTCCATAACCTTTGCAAATTGCACCTGTTTTCCTTGCAATTACTTCAAAATAGCGATTTTTTGGGTCTGTTGTTCCGACACCCTCGGTTATGGAATCACCTAAGAAGACTATTTTTTTATTCTTTAATAGCATAAATACACCTGCTTCCGTTATTACTTATACATAGGTCCGAAGTTTTTACATGCCCTGTAATCAGCACCCTCTTTATCCATACCGAAAGCGTTCCATGCGGCAGGACGGAAGATTTTTTCACTTGGTACATTGTGCATACAAACAGGGATACGGAGCATTGAACACATCGTTATAAGGTCGGCACCGATATGTCCGTAACTGATAGCACCGTGATTAGCACCCCAGTTTTGCATAACCTCATAAGCAGTTTTAAAAGGACTTCCCTCTTTACCGTCTGTGCGAGGTGCAAACCAAGTGCAAGGCCATGTCGGGTTAGTTCTTTCCATTAACTTATCCGATACTTCGTCGGGCAGTTTAACTGTCCAACCCTCTGCTATTTGAAGAACAGGCCCTAAACCTTTTACAAGATTAAGTCTTATCATTGTTGCAGGCATTTCGGCTCTTGTAGTATAACTGCTTGAAAATCCGCCGCCACGGAAGTTATCAAAGCCCGCTTCGCACCACTTGGTGGCATCGGTCATTTTCTTTATATCTTCGTCGGTTACTTCCCACCAGCGTTTCATAACTGCGTTGCCGTTTTCGTCGGTACAAACACCTGTTGCATCAAGACAAGCGGCACCTGAGTTTAGCAGGTGTATAATACCGTCAGATTCTTTTGCTTTGCCCTCTAAATCGTAACCTGTTACACGCTTTGTAGCGTCGCCCGACCAGTATGTTCTGACATCGGCAAAGATTTGACCTCTACCGGTAAGCAAACGCATAAAGAGCATACCTAAGCCATTGAGAATATCATTTTCGGTAGCCAAGGTATACGGCTCTCTTGCACCGTTATGGTCAAATGTAGAAGATAACAGTGCTTCGGGATAATCGCAGTTAGGCCAATGGTCTGTCCATTGTCTTTGACCCTGAAAGCCTCCTGCTATTGCATTATGTCCTACCATTTCTTCCTTAAACTGTTCGGGCAGGTTTTTATTACCGCACATTAAATCTTTAATAATGCAGTACATTTTAACGGTAAATTCCCACTGTTTTTCTTTTTCTTCAGGGGTGAATTTAATCTTTCTGTTTTCTCCTAAGAAGTCAACCGAGTCTGGGTTATCGTCTCTACCCTCTTTACAGTGCTCTTTAGTCCAGGCAAGAGCCTTTTGATACTCTGCTTCGTCATATATTCCCTCTTCCATTCGGCGGAGAATTTCAACCTCGTCAACACTCTCAACACGAAGTCCCAAATAATCTTCCATAAACGAATGGTCAGCAATAGAGCCACCGATACCCATACACTGCGAGCCGATTTGAAGATAAGATTTACCACGCATTGTAGCAACTGCAACAGCGGCACGGCCGAAACGGAGAAGTTTCTCTTTTACATCTTCGGGGATATTCGTAATATCGTCTATATCCTGAACTTCGTGTCCATAGATACCGAATGCAGGAAGACCTTTTTGAGCGTGGGTTGCAAGCACGCTTGCAAGATAAACAGCACCCGGACGCTCGGTTCCGTTAAAGCCCCAAACACCTTTTATTGTATTAGGGTCCATATCCATTGTTTCTGCACCGTAGCACCAGCAAGGAGTAACGGTAAGGGTTATAGCAACACCCTCTTTTTTAAACTTATTTTCACAAGCGGCACTTTCGGGAACTCTACCTATAGTAGTATCTGCAACAATAACCTTAACAGGTTCACCGTTTGAATAATAAAGGTTTTCCTCAAAAAGTTTCTTTGCTGCAAGAGCCATATTCATTGTCTGATTTTCAAGGCTTTCACGAAGTTGCATCGGCCCTCTACGACCGTCAATCGTCGGGCGAATGCCTATTACAGGATAATCGCCTATGTATCTGTTTTTACTCATAAAAGTTCCTCCTAAAGTTAATTAAAATTTTTACATATTTATAACTGCCATAGAATGAAGCGAGAATTTATCAATTTTAAAGAATAAAGTATTATTTTCGTATGTAAAATCAATGGGTACATTTTCAGGAACACGAACAACACTTTCAGGCTTTTTATCAAGACGAATAGAAACTTCTGTATCGCAGATTTCAATAGCATCTTCGATAACCTCTGTGTTACCTCTGAGTTTAGTTACGGCATACAAAAGATGCAAAATATAGCGGTTTTTATCCTTCTGATACATTAATGTTGAAACACCGTTTGACGGCAGATTTGTATTAAGAGTTTTGCTTTCACCCAAAAGTTTATCAATAAGGTCAAGGGTCATTTGTTTAAGGTGGAAAGCACCGTGGTCGCCGTACTGCGTAAAGACATTCCAAGCAATATATCCGATATTCTTATTTATAACGACAGCAGGGAATTTTTCTTCAGGGTTGTACGGTGTTGTAGAATGTGAACAAAAACGGCGTAAAGTTCGATTGAAGTATGAGTTTTGCATATTTCCAAGCACTTCTACCGAACTATCAACACTAATATACTGACCTCTGTTATACATAAGATAATCTGTAATTCCGTTTGGAAATAACTCATAGTTTGGAACAAAATATGTATTATCATGAGGGTTTTCGCCGATAAACTTAACACCGAAATCCATGAAAAATTTGTTCTGTTCGTTTAATCCGCTTAAATTTGAAAGCAAAATCTTTCCGCCGTTTTCAAGATATTTATTTACTCTTTCTATAAGGGCGGAATCAAATTTGATACGGTCGGGGAAAATAATCAATTTGTATTTTTCAAACGGAATTAAATTATCTATTATATCAAAAAGATAATGACCTTCAAGCAACATTCTGCTTGCTCCTATATCAGGGCATGAAGGGTCTTCCCTCTTTTCGTAAGCAGAATAAACTGCAATATCAGAAACCGCCTCAACATCACGGCAGTATTCTTCCTTTTTTTCAACTAATTCATAAGCCTTGCCTATTAGTTTATATGTTGCATGGTCAAAAAATCCGAGCGGGTGCAGTTGATCTCCTATAGAACATTTTGCTCCGAAAGCAAGAGAGAGCGATGTTTCATAAATGAGTGCATTAGGATGCTTAAATCCGCCAAACTCTCCCCATGTTTTATGGAATTTACCTGTCATACCGAGATACTCTTTACCCAAAAGACGAGCATACGAAGCCGACATCGAGAAATGGTCATATCCCCAACCGCCTGTCGGCAGAGACTCAAGTTCCAAATGAGCACTATTAGTTTCTACAACAGAACGGTCATTTCTCGGAACATTACCGCAATTAAAGAATATCGGCATATTTTTATCGTGTTTTCTTACGGTTTCAGTTATAGCCTTTGTGAATTTATGATATGTCATATCAGCATGTTTGTTTACATCGTCCGGATTTTCAGGATTCATTCCCTTATCTAACATATCACCGATACAATAGGAACAAATACAAGGAATAGGACTGCAAATATCATAAAACAGCCCGTCATATAAGCCTTCAAACTTTTCCATAACCTCTTCGGTTTCGGCTTTCAGTATATTGAGATATTCGTCATTGTTAAGGCATATTGGGTGAAAATATGCACCGAGCATATTGTTTCCCCAATCAACACAATTAACAAGGTATTGCGGATGGGAATTAGCCATTCGCTCATCAAGTCCGGCAGATATATAAATCTGTGCACGGACACCTAATTTTTTACATACCTGTAGTTGGCGGCCGAGCAAATCCGTATCAAGAGACGGGTGCATTTTATTGACTTTTGTAGGATGGTAACTCCAACCGTGATGGCACTTTGAAAAAAGTGTTATAGAATTTATATGTCCCTCTTTTAGTGCCTTTTCAAAATCTTCTTCAGAAAACTTTGAGCCGACACCCGGCATATATTGACCGGTATGAAAATCAAGATGCACTTGTCTGAACGGTAACTTATCCATAAAATATCTCCTGAAAATATAAAAATCTTTATTCGTTAATTAAATAATTATAAACACCTGCTGTCCACCCCATCATAGGCGGTGTTTCATACTCTTCCGTAATTGATACATCACCGGTTGCAGCATTGTATTTTTCCCATAATTTCCCGGTCTTGTTAAACACATTATCAACGGTAGAAATGTACTCGTTTTTAATAATTTCGGCGTTTTCATACAATCTAACATTCTTCATCGCATTGTAAGCGACATACACATTAGTCGGCCACATATTGGGATAGTCCCATTGGAAATATTTAATTTGGTCGCCGAGATATTCACCCGCAGAAATTCCAAACTTTAAATTCAGTTTTTCAAATACCTTTTTAGCACCTTCGGCATCGTCCGAAATACCAAATGCATACGGGTAAAACGATGCGGCACTGACAACTCTTGAAAAAGAATTGTCCACAAAATTATAATCTAAATAAATCCCTTTTTCTTTATCAAACAAATATTTGTTTATCAAATCTTTTCTCTGCTTTGCCTTTTTTGCAAACTCGTCGCTTTGTTCATTTTCGCCTATAGTTTTAAGCATTGAACTTAACTTTACTTCTGCATCGTAAAGAATACAATTTAAGTCAAGGTGAGCAAATGAATATGTAGCAAAACGATTTTTATCTGTTAAAAATCGAAGATTGAAATCCCATCCGCTTTCGGCAATCGCAAGTAAATCACAACAGAATTTAGTTTTATCAAGTTCTTTCTCTGTTTGGGAGTATTGAAGTCTATGGTCAAACTCTTTATAATACCAATCAATACCCTCTTTTGTTTCACAATTTCCATAAGCATTAAGACCTATTGAAGTCTTGCGGTGTTTATCCCAAAACTTTAATTCTGTTATAGCAGACGGAAGATATTTTTTCAATAGTTCTTTATCATTTGTTGCAATATAATAATCATAAATCGCACGGGTAAAAAACGGAGGTTGTGAACGAGTAAGAATATGGTCGGCATTAGGAATATATCCGTATTTATCACACAAATACTTCATAACATCGAGATTTTGTTGTGCCTGATCTTCAAGTCCGTCAATAATCAAACCGATATTAGTAAAATAAGTATCCCAATAGAAAAAATCTATAAATAGTGTATCTATACAAGGAACTGTAAATTTCCTATCAAGATCTTTGAGAGGATGATTTTCTCTACCGTAGGCATAGTTTACGGTGTTAATCCAGTTTTCTTTTATAAATTCATGTACAGTCATAATTTTCTCCGTTTTTTTAATATATAAAAACTCCCATACCGGGGGTTAAAGTAATTTCAAATTTATTGTTTTTGACTTTATGTGCTTTTCCGTCATAGAATACAGAATAATCTGCATAATTATCAAGAGTAACTTCCACTTTATCAAGGTTTTTCCTGATAGGAGCAGAATAATTCACCAGCATAAAGCCTTTTTTCCCGTTATAATCAAGAACAGAAATGAGAGTATCACAACTTGATTTAACGGAAATCCGATTGTTTTCTTCCAATAAATCTTTTGCCATAATAAATGCGGCTGTATTTTCACTATGCTCATAACCGATAGAAACAAAGGCACTTTCAAAATTATAATTCTCGATTAAGTCCTCGAAAGGTTTTGTTATTTCATTTGCAGTTTTAACAAAATCATAAAGTTCTCTTTTGTTTCCGTCGGGTCCTATAATTCCAAGCATTTTATCATAGGTACGATACAAAAAGAATTCAAAAAGTTTTGCACCCAATGCCATACCGACAAACATCTGAAAAGTGATTTCTTCGGTGGATTTTATATCACGGGTGCGGTCATCGTTTATTGCTTTTGCTAAAAACGATTGTATACAAATACCGAATACTGCTTTATTTTTAGTTTTTCGGTTATAGTTTTTAGTTACGGTTGCTGCTGTAAGCAGGTCAAAAAGATAATCTTTTTCTATATAGTCCTCACCAATAAGAGGATAATTATCAAGGCAAATCGAGCATCCGCCTGATGATAATTTTTCAAGAATTTCTGTAGTATAACTCTTTAAAAAATCTGAATAATCATAAATTTTACCGTTTCTCGGTAAATAATGGTCCCATGACTGACTTGGGACATGGTTCATATGCCAAAAAGCATCAGGATAGTATTTGTTTTTCCA
>DFHZ01000016.1:0-6571 GCA_002371985.1 Ruminococcaceae bacterium UBA3710
GCTTTATCCATACCCACGATATGGTGAACGGCACCGGATATGCCTATGGCGATATAGACCGACGGGGATACGGTTTTGCCGGTGAGACCTACCTGTAATTCATACGGCAGTATACCATTATCGACCGCTTTCCTTGATGCACCGAGTTGTGCACCGTAAGACTCAGCAAATGCTTTTATGCTCTCAAGACAGTTTTTTGCACCATAACCTGCCGACACTACTATATCACTTGAATTCTTATTGGTCCTTACAGTCGCCATTGCAGGTTTTGTAAGGCTTTTGATTTTGGCTATCACACTTCCGGAAAGAGCAGGTCTTATCATATAAAGGGTTTCGCCGTCAGTTTGAAGTGCGGTGCAGTCGGCACAAAGTCCCAAATCGAGTTTTGCGGCAATCAGTGCAGAAACTCTTTTTGAAATACTGTCGCTCCCGAAAAGTACCGCATCGGGATTTTCGGTTTTTATAGACTTAATTACTGCATCAACATCGTTATTATCGCAAAAAACAATATTATCAGAGACCGTTTTTGCATACTCGATAGGTGCCTTTGTTACACACAAAACTTTACTTATTTTCTTTTCCGTATGCGTAGTTTGTATTTTTCGCTTGGTTTTGTTTAACGAATTTTTAATGACTTCATCGAGCCTATCAAAACTTATAAATTCACATTTGCGTCTGCCGGAAGTGTTCTCTTTCGTTTCTACTACCCTTGTTGGTGAACCGGCAAACCCGCATTTTTGAAGGTCTGCTTTTATATCGTCAGCCGATAAAATCTTTACTTCTCCGACTTTTGAACGGATAGACGGCAGTCGCAGGGTATTTATCCGCTCCACTGTAAGCAATGCCGGGGAAGAAACCGTCATATCCCCCTCGTCCCTCGTTTTGCAGGAAACTGAATTATTTGTTATATCGCTTATACCCATAACATTTGTTATAAGATTAAAACCTGCCTTATAAGAAAGCATTACTCCTGTTTGAGCCGTATCGCCTATCAGTGTTTGCCGACCGCAGAAGATATAATCGGGTTTTATTATTTTTACTGCAAGAGAGAGCGTATAGGCGGTAGCCAATGTATCAGCACCGGCGAAAGCGGTGTCGTTTAAAAGATAAGCCGTTTTAGCACCGAGCCGAGTAAGGGACAACAGCGTATTTTTATTACTTTCAGGTCCCATACTTAAAAGGCAGACTTCGGCATCTTTAACCGATAAAGCAAGTTCATAAGCACAGGCGTCAAAAGGGTTTATTTCACCGTCAAGCCCTATTCGGGCACATACAAGTATTTTCATAGCGATTACCTTGCGTCGTATATAGAAGCGAGAGCATCGTGTATTTTTTTATACTCTTCAAACACCTTGCGATATTTTTCGGTATTTTCTTTATTTGGAGTTGTGATGTCTTCCCTCTTTACGCATTTTTGTGCAGCATCTTCCGCACTCGAAAACACACCCGTTGCAACCCCTGCAAGCATAGCCGAGCCAAGCGAAGAATCACTGCTTTTTGTGGTTATCATAGTAAGTCCTAAAACATCCGAAAGGATCTGTCGCCAAAGTTTTCCTTTTGTGCCGCCGCCTATTGCTGTAACGGTTGTATTATAAGGAATGTTAAGGCTATCAAGATATAACTTACTGTCGAGCATAGAAAAGGCAACGCCTTCAAGTACAGCACGGGTAAAATGTGCTTTTGTATGAGTGGCACGAACCCCCGTAAAACTTCCGCAAAGAGCCGGGTCGGCATAAGGGGTGAGCTCTCCGTTTAAATACGGGTGGAATATTAGCCCTTCGGCACCGATCGGTATATTTTCAGCCTTATTATCAAGTTCTTTATATTCACCGCCGAAAGTATCTCTATACCAGCGATACGATGCGGCACAGGATTTTGTCGCCGTGCCGGGATACCAAAGACCGTCTACGATATGGGAATAGTTTACAAGATGTCTGTCCGGGTACGGCTTATCTGTTATTACGCAAATTCTACCTGCTGTTGCGAGTTTTACGGTAACATCGCCCTTTTGAACTGCACCGGAAGCGAATACTTCCATAACGGTATCGGTCGTACCGCAAATAACAGGTGTCCCCTCTTTGAGCCCTGTGGCATCCGCCGCCGTTTTTGTTACATTTCCTATAATATCAGTAGGCTTTACGATTGGCGGTAATATTTCCTCATTTACTCCGGCAATATCACAAAGCGATTTATCCCAACACATTTTATTGCAGTCAAAAAGCATACTGCCCTGTGCTTCAATAAAATCGGTACAATAAACACCTGTAAGAAAATATCTTATATAATCTTTTTCAAAAAAGATATATTTTGTTTTTCTGAAATTTTCCGGCTCGTTTTCTTTAAGCCACAAAAGTTGCGGAAGTGTCCAGATAGTATCAGGCTTATGGAAGGTTTTTTTGAAGATTTCCTCGCCCTTTTCTGCACGAAGTTTATCTGCCTGCTTGCGACTTCGGCTATCCGTCCAATGAATCGCATTTCTGATCGGCTCAAAGTTTTCATCGCAGATTACGGATGTATGTGTAGCGGAATCGATTGCAACAGCCAAAATACTACCTGCACTTATTTTGCTTTTTTCAAGTAGTGCTTTACAGTTCTCGCAGAGTGCTTTTATCCAATCGTCAGGCGATTGTTCACAAGCACCGTTTTCGGGATAAAGGGTAGGATATTCAACTGTATTCTCGGCAACTATATTGCCGTCCTCATCAATAAGGGTCGCCTTTGAAGCACCCCCACCGAAATCTATGCCCAAAAGAAAGTTCATTCTTTTTCTCCTTAATACTTAATTTCAAAGTTAGTACCGGTTATACCCGATACTACACCTTTTTTTATTAGTTCGTCATTATTTATATGTGCAAGTATCCATTTATTTTTACGGAAAAGAAGAGGGTTTATAGGTTTATCCGAAAGATTAGTATTCGTGCCCTTAGGAAGTCCTACTACACATCCAAATCCCTCTTTTTGAACTTCACAAGGGCAAAAATGCAATGTAGTAGCATAGACTTCAACAACTGTACCCGCAGGAAGATAAAATGCTTTAAATTTAGAAGAATCTATCTTTCCGTTTTCTATATCCCAAATATGACCCAGTATCAAAACAAGCGGTGTAACGGCAACATTTATTTCATTTGCATTATGCCATTCGGTAGCATTCATAAATGTGTTATGTCCCCAACAATAACCAAGTTGCGTAGGAAGAGAACCGTAAAACTCATTCTTAAATAAGGTTGCAATTTCCAAATTTTCAAAATCTTCTACGGATGGAAGATACGAAGAGCCGTTTTCCGGATTTTTGATTTTTTTAGCAGTTTGCGATAATTCTTTTATATCTAATCCGTTTATAACTCTACCGAAAGTTGAAAACTCATTATCGGTAACACTAAAAAATTCAATTTCCGGGTTTAATTTTTTTAGTTTATCTAACATTATATTTACCCTCTATTCAATTATGCTGATTGAGTGAGTATGATTGTATTCCTTTTTGGCAGGAAGGGAAATTATCCCCTCTTTTTTCTCTATATCATAACTGCTTCCGACAATATCCTGTATTCCGCTCCATGGCTCTAAGCAAATGTACGGAGAATTAGGTTTATGCCACAAAAGAAAGTATTTATCATCAGGAAAATCGACACGAACTGCTCTGCCGGTTTTTCTGTTTCTGAGTGTTGCCGATTTCGATTTTAAGTCTTTGAAAACAAGGGCATCCACCGTAAAATACTTATCATACAAAGGAATATAGTTTTGGTCTTTAATAATCGGTAACTGCTGATTTGATAAGAGATTACCATAAAGTACATAAGCATTGAGAGTTTCACTTTGAGGGAATATAACATCATAATCTTCTATGCCTTCGGGAGTATAATATCCCTCGTGAGAGCCGATACTGAAATACATTGTATTATCACTCATGTTTTTAACCGAATAGTCAATTTTAAGTTTCTTTTGGTCTAATGCATATATAACTCTCAACTCGTAATCAAAAGGAAACTGCTTTTTTGTATCACTGTCGGATTTATGCAAGAATACAACATTTGTATCGGTCTTACTTTCAACTTCAAATGTCTTAAACCGAGCATAACCGTGCTTTTCTAAGATGTACTCACTACCGTTAAGTCTATATTTGTCATCTTTAAGTCCGCCGCATATCGGAAACAGAAGAGGACAAGAACCTGCCCATACCTCTTTTCTGCCTTCCCAGATATATTCAGTATCATTACATATAAGACTTTTAAGTTCTGCACCGACTTCACTAATTTTTACGGTAATATATTCATTTTTTAAAGTAATCATAAAAAACCTCTTTTAAAAATAGCAGAGTAGAGATATGAAAATACATATCTCTACTTGCTAAAAACTTACATTTTTTCAATCCAAGCATGTTCAGGGTCGTTACTGCGGTTAAAGCCCTGATAATCCCCTGCCATAAGCCATAGGAAATATGTTTTATATCCCGGGGTGGAAACGGTTGTATGATAACCGAACGGGAACTCAACGAGTTCGTCATTTTTAACCCTATATGCTTCGTCGGTTGTACCGTCAGAAGTATAAAGACATTGCACACCAAATCCCTGCTTCGGGTCAAACAGGAAATAATAAATTTCTTCTGCTATACATTCAGTCGGCATATTATCCACATCGTGTTTATGAGGGGGAAAACCTGCCCAGTTACCCTCGGTGCAATATGTTTCACCGATTGTCAAAATTTTTGCATTACTATTCTGGTCAATTATAAAACTTGTTTCTCTTTCATAAGGAACTTTTCCTAAAACTTTTAGGGTTACATGATCCTCACGGAGAACCTGTGGCTCGGTTTTCTCAGATATTGGTGTTCCGCAAACGGCAATTTTTATATGGTCAATAGCCTCTATAATGAGTTTTTGCTCACGAGGCATATAGAAACTTTCTGCCTTGCGGTTTTCAAAAACATTTGCACGGTTTCCGACATTCTCATAAACTTCGTCGTTTACATATACATTACAATGACCTTCAAGCATAATAAATGCTATTTCCTTGTCTTCTGTATAAAAATCAAGTTTTTGTCCGGCTTCAAGTTCAATAATGCCAAACTCAAGTTTTTTAAGACTGCATTCACCGATTTTACAAATCGATGTGTATCCGTTTGCACTTTTATATGCTTTTTTATAATTCATAACCGTTCTCCTTCAAAAATTTCTTTGCGGTTTCAACTGAATTTCTTTTAAGTATTGTTTGTAATTCTTTAATATCAAGTGTACCAAAATCGGTTGATAAAGCCGCTGCGGTACCTGCCGCCTGACCTGTAACCGCACAGCACGGTATTACCCTCGAGATATCCCACATAACTTCCGTAACAGAAATACATCTACCGGCAAAAATTAAATTTTTTATCTTTTTATTATACAAAGTTCCAAACGGTACTTCATATACAGGACCTCGTTTTTTCCAATTAGAAATCATACCTACCGAATCTTCAAAAAATGTATGCTCTTCCTTTTCAGATAAAGTGTATTCGCCTACTATCTTTCTCGTCATTCTGATTTGCGGTGTTGTTGCAATCGTTACAGGTATAAATTCGGAATCAACTTTTCTTTTTTCAAGTAAATCGTTATAAATAGAGCGATGAGATAAAATCATTTGCTCTGATAACTCTCTTCCGTTTAAACCGGAAAATCTCCTGTTTATAAGATGCGAAACTTCATTTTCGGGCGTTTTCTCTTCGTCAGGTATATCCGCAACACCCAACATATTAAGTTTATATCCTTTTTTCCCTATGCCGTAGTACCATCCTGCAAGAACATTGCCCTGTTTAAACAACTCTGTTGGAAGACCGGCAAATTTGGCTACATCGCAATCACCAGATGCATCAACTACTGATTTTACACCGTATGCAGTCCGTCCTGACTTGCTTTCAAGAATTATATGTTTTATCTTACTCTGAGAAATGTCAACTCCAACAACATAACTACCGTAAAACACATCAACCCCACTATCAATCAAAAGTTTCTCAACGAGAATAGCAAATAACTGCGGGTTGTATTGAACTTCAAACCTCTTATCTTTTTCAGTTCTTGATCCGTTGTCAGAAAGCCAGTTATCAGGATATTTATCCTCTGCACCCATAGAAACAGAAAGTCTTAACAATTCTTCGGCTATTCCAAAAGAAACCTGATGACCTACCCCGTCGCACAGTGGAAGATAAATAGTAATCAATCCGGAAGTGGCTAATCCACCAAGCATAAACTGCTTTTCAAATAAAACCGTCTTTTTCCCCTGACGCGCGGCGGCTAATGCTGCGGAAATACCTGCTATTCCACCACCAACAACCGCAACATCATAATTGCCATCAACAGTAGTTTTTATGTTCTCATTGATGTACATATAAGCACCGCTTTCGTTTTCCAAGATTTTTTAAAAATCTATTAAAGGTGATAGCCGTTTTCTTCCAAAAATACTTTTACTGTTTGAAAAGTCGGTACACTTTCTCTGGCACCTACACCGGTACATTTAATTGCCGAAACGGCACTCGCAAAATGACAGCATTTAATATAATCATATCCTTTTGCAACGCCTGCCGCAAAGGCACCGTGGAACACAT
>DFHZ01000016.1:6632-10797 GCA_002371985.1 Ruminococcaceae bacterium UBA3710
GAGCCGTTGGAATCTACCACATCTGCCGGATATATCGGATATGATGTGATTGTTTTTCCGTCATAGAGTATTCCGCCTCGTTTGCCCTGTGTAATAACCACAACTTCGGGCGAATAAGTTTCATAAAGTTTCTTTGCCGCCATATCAGCAGTAGGGCAACCTGTAACTCCAAGTGCAAACTCTTCTGAGGGAATCATAATATCGGTGAGTGCCAAAAGTTTTTGGGCACCGTCATAAAGACCGCCACAGTCATAAAGTACCTTTGTTCCATTTGATTTGGCAATATTTGCCGCTTCAACTGCCGCTTCCATTTCGTTGCCGTCTACCATAAGTATCTCGGCATCTTTAATTGCCTGTTTTTGACTTTCACTCAGTTCAAGTGGCGGTAAATCGCCCTTATCAAATACGCAAGTGCGTGTTGCACTATCAGCACATAGCCATAACACCGAAGCAAAAGAGCGGTAACCCGACTTAATTTCTACAAATTCGGTATTAACACCGTATTTTTGAAAATCTTCTTTAAGAAATCTACCGCCGTTATCATCCGATAAAACACCGACATAAGCGGTATCTTCACCCAATTTTTGTGCCGCTACAAGACCTGTTGCAACAGGACCGCCACCGGCGGTCTTGCTTGATACTGCCCTCATTTTAGTATCTTCCGTCGGGTAAGTAGGGATATTATAGAGTGTGTCAAAAACACAAGCACCTATACCGACAATCTTAGCCATATCTTATGCCTTTCCGTCTGCTCCGACAAGTTTAATTTTATTTACTGCCAATGCTTTTACCGTTTCAATCGGCTTTTTCATAAACATATCTACTGCAAGACTTCTGTTCGGGTCATTAAGCGACTCCAAAGTTCCGTCTGCAAATGCACAACAAACATCAGTACCGATATTCATTTTACGAACACCGGCCTTAATTGCCGCTTTTACCTGATCGTCAGGAATACCCGAACCGCCGTGAAGAACAAGCGGAATACCGCCGGTTGCTTCCCTTATGGCTTTTACTCTTTCAATATCAAGTTTCGGCGGTTTCTTGTAATGACCGTGTGCGTTGCCAATCAGCACCGCAAGACAGCAAACACCGGTTTCCTTGACAAATTTGGCGGCTTCGTCGGGGTTGGTAAACTCGTCCATAGCACTGTCATTTACACTGCCGATATGTCCGAGTTCGCCCTCAACACCTACATCAACCGCATTGCATATTTCTACAATATGCTTTGTATTGGCAATATTCTCTTCCAAAGGATGAACGGAGCCGTCATACATAATACCCGTAGCACCCCAGTAAAGAATTTTTTGTGCTTCGAGTTCGCTCGGTCCGTGGTCAAGGTGGAAGCAAATAGGAACAGTAGCCTTTTTAGCCGCCGCTAAAACAACAGGTGCCAAGTAATATCCTACTTCCTCATTTATAAGACGGGGATAAACCTGAATAATAACCGGTGCCCTCTGCTCTTCTGCGGCCTTGATAACACCCATTACCGTTTCTATATTATACACATTAAATGCCGGAACGCAATAGCCACCGTCTTCAGCCATTGATATAATTTGTTTTAAATTGACTAACATATCCTTGCCTCTTATCCTAATATTAAATCTTCTATTGACAAAATTTCAACATCTTTTTGGTCGACATTTTTAAGTGCTACATACTCGGAAACACTTGCTGTAACAATTGCGGTTTCGCCGATACTTGTAACATTAAAAAGTCTTCTTGCCGATACTTCTTTTATTACATCCGGCAGATACTGTGCCATTAAGATGTTTCCTGCCCATACCGTTTCTGTGCGGTTAAGGAGCATTTCGTGAAGGTCTGCAAAAGCAGATATAACCTTTCGTCCCTCTTCGGTTTCTTCCAAATCACGGGAGAGTTGATACGGGTCTTGGAAAACAACAGTTTTACCTGTGTTATTTGCTTGTAGTTTGCCTTCGTCAAGCAACTGTGCCAAAAATGCAGTATAGGTTACTACATTTGCTGAAACCTCTACACCATATTCTTTATAGGTCTGCTTGATTGCCTTTGCATCGTTAGGGTCATAAACCACTACTGTTTTATATTCATTCAGCATCTTTGCACAAGCGTTCATCTGTTCTTTGGTTTCGTTTGCCGCACCGATAAGGAAATCAAGTTGCCAGCCGGATGGTGCTTCTGTTTCAAGTGCGGTGAAATCCACACCTGCTTTTTCAAGGACATTGATTGCCTTAACAGCCTGTTTGCAAGCCATAAAACGGGCATCAACGCCTAAAAGCAAAAGTGTATCCTTTTTATCCGAATGGTTAGAAATTGCCTTTTTCAAATCATCGCAAAGTTCGGTTTTACCGTAGGCATTTCCTGTGTTTAAGCAGTTATCAACAAATTTGTTTATGTAATCGGGAAGTTTTCCTTCGAGTGCCGCCTGAAGCCTTGTTTCTTTTGTGAACATTACAGGGTCCCAACCGGTTGTACAATCATGAACACAAGCACCGCATGTACAACACTCATAAATATTATCCATTATTTCGTCAAGTTCGATTGCTCCACGATTGACAAGTGATATTCCGAGTGCTCTCGCACGGGCGGTTGATCTCTCGTGTCCCGTTGCGTTTCCTATCGGACAAATGTGATGGCACATCCAGCAAAAACGGCAGGAATCTACATGTTGTTTGCATTTTTCAGACATATTCATTTCGTTTTCCTCCCTCATTAAAGACCTAACTTAAACGGATTCATAATTCCGTTCGGGTCAAGCGTTTTCTTAAGTCCCTCAAATACCTGCATGGCAGGACCGTACTGTTCTTTCATAAGACGGCCAAGTTTAATACCTACACCGTGGTGGTCATTAACAACACCGCCGTGAGCAAGGGCAGTTCTGACACCGCAGGTCCAGATTGCCTGATGAAGTCTAAGTGCTTCAACCGGGTCTTGCGGAACATCTTTGCCGTCAACAATAAAGCGGTCATAAACCATTGCACCCCACTCATACCAATGCGAGAAGTGAGCAATGAATTTTGCTTGTGGGAAGTTAGTTTCAATAGCCTCTTTCATAGCCCAATAAATCTCTTCAATCTTATCATAAGGAGCGATAGTATCCATTGTTCCGAACATCTGAGGAATATCCATCATATGACCCGGATAGAAGAATGTAATCTTCTCTTTCCACCATTTTTCGCCGTACTCACTTCCTAAGTCTTCGGCACCGTATTTTTTAAAGGTATCAAGAAGAATTTTCTCCTCAACATCTACCATTTCCTTTACGCCCTCATAAGCGATATTCATAAATGCACCCTTACGCTCAACACCTACGATTTTTTTAATAAGCGAAGCGGTTTCTGCCTCATCGTAAAGACGCATAACCGACGGTTTGAATTTTTGGAGTAATTCACGGCTTGCCTTGAATGCACCGGTCATATCCTGGAACAGGAAACCACGGAAACGGCGAACTTCGGGTTGGTCGAATATTCTGATTTGTGCCTTTGTAATAATACCGAGTGTACCCTCAGAGCCGATGAATATCTGATTAAGGTCAGGTCCTGCGGCGTGTTTCGGCGCCGGAGAAGTGTAAATTATATCGCCGTTCGGAAGTACCACTTCCATTTGAAGCACCATATCGTCAATCTTGCCGTATTTAGTTGAGCAAACGCCGATACCCCTATGTGCTAAAAATCCGCCGACTGTCGAACAAGTTAAAGATGACGGATAGTGCATCGTTGCCTTGCCTACTTCGTTTGCCGCCCATTCGATATGCTTATAGATAGCACCTGTGCCACATTCTATGTACATACCTTCGGTATTAACCTCATAAATCTTATTCATACGCTTGGTATCAAGAATGATACCGCCGCAAACCGGGATAGCACCGCCCTGTGTACCGCCACCGGCACCCCAAGTGGTTACGGGAATTTTATAGTAGTTTGCAATTTTTACTACCTTTGAAACCTCTGTCGCATCTTTAGGGCAAACAACAAAATCAGCCTCAGGCATACGCTGACCTCTATCCGCCCACATACGGGAAAGCCAATAGTAGTCAACACTATGCGTTACCTTGTCGATTGCTCTTGTAGAGCAATTCTCTTTACCTACCGCATCTTCAAGTTCGGTAAGTATCATTGCAAATAAAAATTCATTCATTTGATACTGCATTCTTATTTTCTCCTTTAAAAATTATTTAACAGATTCATCA
>DFHZ01000181.1:0-253 GCA_002371985.1 Ruminococcaceae bacterium UBA3710
AAAAAGAAATACTTGCAAAATACGGAAGTCCTACGCCACAGGCGATAGTAGAGAGTGGTTTTTATCATATAAAATTGCTCGAAAAATTTGACTTTGATGATATTGTTTTGTCGCTTAAATCTTCAAATACAAAACGAATGTATGATGCCTATTCGTTAGCAGCAGAAACCTGTAAATATCCTTTACATTTAGGTGTAACCGAGGCCGGAACAAAAGAAATGGGTATTATAAAGTCTTCTGCCGGTATCGGCGG
>DFHZ01000181.1:303-7856 GCA_002371985.1 Ruminococcaceae bacterium UBA3710
GCGGGTTATTACTAAAAGATATAGGGGACACTATAAGAATTTCTCTTACGGATAATCCTGTTGAAGAAGTTATCGCCGCTAAAAAACTTTTAAAGAGTATAGGCATACGAAATAAAGGTATTAAGTTTATTTCTTGTCCAACTTGCGGCAGGACCTCGATTGACCTTATTTCTATTGCTAAAGAAGCCGAAAGCCGTCTTTCCGATATTGATAAAGATATAACTGTGGCAATAATGGGTTGTGTCGTAAACGGTCCCGGCGAATCAAAGGGTGCCGATATCGGTATCGCCGGTGGAAAGGGTTGCGGAGTTTTATTTAAAAAAGGCGAGATAGTTTATAAGAATATACCGGAAGAAAAGTTGCTTGACACTTTAATTTCGGAAATAGAAAAGATGTAAAAACGGAGTAGATTTTAATGTATCCTTTAAAAGACCTGTTTTCCGGTTATCTTAAAGATATTCCAAGTGCTTTTGATAATTCGGATGTTATTTCCTGTGATTTAGATGACGAAAACAGGAATATGTATTTGAAAATTAAATCTGAGACTTACATAAATAATGATGTCTTTAACAGTTTTAAACTTGATGTTATAAATGCTTTGCAACTTAATGACATTAAAATTGATGTGTTGTTTGACAGTTCTGCTTTAAATCAGGAAAGCATAACTGATATTGTTCACACTTTAAAGGTAAAAAATGCTGTTTTAAACGGATATTTTAATAATGCAATATATACGATTGACGGCGATACCGTTAAAATCACTCTTAAATTCGGCGGACTCGAAGTAATTAAATCAACAAATTTTGAACAGGAACTCATTAGTTATATTAACCGGAAGTTCAATAAAAAAATAACTGTTACCTTTGACGGCGAACTTGAAGATGTAGAAATAAAACTTCCTGAACAAGAGCCACCTAAACCCGCTCCGATAGTAAGCAAACCTAAAGAAATTAAAAAGGAAAAAAAGATTTTTAGAGGTAAACCTAAAAACGATTTACCAATCTATCTTGAAAGTGCAGAACTCTTTTTTGGCAGAAAAATTGTTACGGATATTATGCCTTTAAAGTCTATTTTGCCACCGGAAGATAGGGATGATACAAAATTTATAGCGGCTTGGGGAGAAGTTTTCGGTGTTGACATAAGCATAAGAGATACAAAAAACGGCAAAAAAATGGTAAAGGCAAAATTTGCCTTTAGCGACGGCACCAATTCTTTTAATGCAAGTCTTACAAAGTTTTTTGATTCGAAATACAGTCAAAACCCCGATGCCGATGCGAATGCTTTAAAAATGAAATTATCTCCGCTCCAGGATGGTGCTACTGTAATTGTCAACGGCGACTATGGATTTGATAATTGGAATAATGATTTTATCGTTGATGTAAAAGCACTTGCTTTAGTTCAAAAATATGAGCCGACAGACGATTACGAAGAAGATAAAAGAATTGAATTGCATTGCCACACAAATATGTCGGCAAAAGATGCTGTTTCAAGTGCAGGAGACATTATAAATACCGCATTCAAATGGGGTCATAAGGCAATCGCTATAACAGACCACGGTGTTGTACAAAGTTATCCGGCAGCCGCTAATGCTATTGCTTCTATAAGAAAGAAGGGTGGCGAGTTTAAGGTAATCTATGGTGTAGAGTCATATTTTATTGACGACACTCGCTATGATATAAGCGGTCTTACCTCAAAGCAAATCGGTAAACTTCGCAATCACCAAATTATTTTAGTAAAAAATCAAGTCGGACTTAAAAATCTATATGAACTTGTATCGGCCGCCCATCTTGAATGCTTCCACGGCAGACCTATTACTCTTCGTTCCAAACTTGACGAGCATAGGGAAGGGCTGATACTTGGCTCTGCATGTGAGCAGGGTGAACTTTATAAAGCAATAGTTGACGGTAAACCTCGTGAAGAATTACTCGAAATTGCAAAGTACTATGATTATCTTGAAATTCAACCTCTTGCCAATAATGCCTTTATGGTACGCTCGTCAACCGAGCCCGATAAAGTCGATAAAAAAACCGGTGCAGTAATTAAAAACAGATTTAAAAATGTAACTAATCTTGATGTAATCAAAGATTTTAACAGAACTGTTGTTTCTATCGCTGACGAACTCGGTTTGCCCGTTGTTGCAACGGGGGATGTTCATTTTCTAAAAAAAGAGGACGGGGTAATAAGACAGATAGTTATGGCAGGGCAGGGCTTTGACGATATTGAAAATCAAGCCCCTCTTTATCTCAAAACAACTGAAGAAATGCTCGAAGATTTTTCTTATTTCGGTGATAGAGCAAAAGAGTTTGTTATAGATAATCCAAATAAGATTGCAGATATGATAAGTCCGGATGTTTTGCCTATTCCAAAAGGTAACTATCCGCCATCTATCGAAGGCTCAGATGATTTACTTATAAAGATTTGTTGGGATAATGCTCATAAGATTTACGGCGAAAACTTACCCGAAATTGTTGAAAAAAGACTTTCAAAAGAACTTGATTCGATTATAAGCAACGGCTTTTCAATAATGTATATTTCGGCACAAAAATTGGTTGCTTACAGCGAAGAAAAGGGGTATTTAGTTGGCTCTCGAGGTTCTGTCGGCTCATCCTTTGTTGCTACAATGGCAGGAATTTCCGAGGTTAACCCGTTAGCACCGCATTATGTATGCCCTAAATGTTGTTATAGCGAGTTTTTTACTGACGGCTCGGTAGGCTCTGGGTTTGATTTGCCCGAAAAAGACTGCCCTCATTGCGGTACACCTCTTAACAGAAACGGTCATGATATACCTTTTGAAACATTTTTGGGTTTTAACGGGGATAAAGTCCCTGATATTGACCTTAACTTTTCCGATGAAGTACAAAACGCAGTTCAAGACTATACAAAAGGTCTTTTCGGAGCCGAAAATGTATATAAAGCAGGAACTATTTCAACAATAGCGGAAAAAACGGCGTTCGGTTTTGCTAAAGCATACGCAGAAAAAATGAATATAACTTTAAGCAACGCTGAACTTAATCGCCTTGCTAATAAGGTTAAAAATGCAAAAGTAAAAACTACAACGGGTCAACATCCTGCCGGTATGATTGTTGTTCCTACCGGAATGTCTATCAATGATTTTTGCCCGGTTCAGCATCCTGCCGATGATGTCAATACCGATATTGTAACTACTCATTTCGATTTCCATGCCATACATGATACTATTTTAAAACTTGACGAACTCGGACATGTTGTGCCTACTACCTATAAGTACCTTGAAGAGTATTCCGGTGTTCCGATAAACAGTGTTACAATGTCAGACCCGAAAGTTTATAGCCTGTTTACTTCAACCGATGCTTTAAATGTAAGACCTGAAGATATTGATGCAAAGACCGGAACTATGGGTATTCCTGAATTCGGTACAAGGCTTACGATGGATATGCTTGTTGACTGTAAACCGAAAAACTTTGCAGATTTGTTGCAGATTTCCGGTTTGTCGCACGGAACAAATGTATATCACGGAAATGCAAAAGATTTGATTGACAACGGTACTTGTACCATTTCAGAAGTTATCGGTACCCGTGATAATATTATGATGTATCTGATACATAAGGGAATGGAAGAAGGTCTTGCATTTAAGATTACCGAAATCGTTCGTAAAGGTGCTTTTGCACACGGTAAAATCTCTGAAGAAGATTGGAACAAACTTGCAGACGAAATGCGTAAGGTAAATGTCCCAGAATGGTACATAGACAGTTGTAAAAAAATTGAATATATGTTCCCGAAAGCACACGCAGCCGCTTATGTTATATCTGCACTTAAAATAGGGTGGTATAAGGTATATAAACCGCTTGAATACTATTGTGCATATTTTACCGCAAGACCGGAAGATGTTGATGTTCCGACAATTATCGGTGGCATATCTAAAGTAAGAAATGTTATGAACGCAATTAAATCCAAAGGTAATGCTGCTGAAAAGAAAGAACTCGATAACTATAAAAATCTTATGATTTTCAATGAAATGATGTCAAGAGGTATTGAGGTATTACCTATTGATATTAACCATTCACATGCGGTAAAATACCTGCCTGAAGATGGTAAAATGCGTCTTCCTTTCTGTGCTATGTCCGGTTGCGGTGAAAAAGCAGCCTATTCAATTTATGACGCCGCCAAGAGGGGTAATTTTGTCTCAAGAGAGGATTTTGCTATTGAGGCCGGTGTTTCAAAGACAATTATTCAAAATTTGGCTGATTTAGGTGCAATGAAAGATTTGCCTGATACAAACCAAATATCGCTATTTTAAAGAATAGACCGCTGTAAATTAAAACAGCGGTCTAAAACTTTTTAAATCCCATTCCCAATATCTCATCGGCACTTGAAAGAATTGTAAATGCGTTCATATCGTTTGCTTTGATTATTGAATAAAGAGTAGATATTTCGTGAGGACGGACGGTGCACATAATCATTTCATTTTGACTTTTTGAATAACCGCCTGTAACATTTATTTTAGTTATTCCTCGGTTAAGTTTAAAAAGGATGTCATTTGCTATACTTTCATTATGTTTTGAAATTATAAAAGCAATTTTTCCTTTGTCGTTTCCGTAAACTACAATATCTGTAACCCTTGAAGATACAAAAATTGTTATTAAAGAATAAAGGCAGGTTTCTATATTTTTATATACAAAACCCGTTAAAGCAATAACTAAAAAATCAAATATAAGTATAACTCTGCCGAGTGTAATATGCGGATACTTTGCATTTATAAGTTTTGCTAAAATATCAACTCCGCCGGTTGTTGCACCTTTAAGAAGGATTATACCTATTCCAAGACCTGTCAAAATTCCGCCGAAAATAGATGCCAATAATGTGTCAATATGCCGATTTGGTATTATCGGCTCCATAATCTGCATTATGATTGATAAGATTAAGGTTACTACAGAGGTGCTTATAATAAATTTTGTGCCGATTTTAAGATACCCGATTATCATTACCGGAATGTTTAGTATAAAGAAAGTAAAACCCGTAGAAATACCGAATACGGTATTTATTATTGTAGCAATCCCTGTAAAACCGCCGGGTGATATTTTGTTTTGTGAAATGAAAAATAATACACCAAACGAGTAGATTGTACTTGCAAGAATAAATATTGTAATATCACTTAATGTTTTTCTGATTTTTATTTTAATTCACTTCCAAATAATAACTTAGTATTATTGTTTGAAAATTGTATTTTTTTATACTTATAAAAAAATAAGGCACACAAAAGTGCACCATATTTTTTGGCGGAGACGGAAGGATTCGAACCCTCGTCCCTCAAGGGGCATCATGATTTCGAGCCGTAGACAATAATTACCGCACTGTCCCTATCCATCCCTAAAAAATGCAGTATTTCCCCCTTTTTTAAGAGTTTTTGCGAAAGTTATAACTTTTTGCGAGATATTTGCGAGATGGATGTGATAAAACAGTGAAAAATAGTTCGTCAAACAAATTGGTAGCAAGCAATCCTTGCCACCACAGTTTTTGTGGTGATTGACTATTCACACTTTTTACGGTATAATATTATTGCAATTCATAAATCTGAACCTTTTCAATAAGAACTATTGAAAATTGGCTAACTAATCTTCTGTAATGCTATTATGAGGATTGCCCTTTGAGGTTTATAGCAATAGGTCGCCCTATGGTTAGTCACGTGTTTTTATGGATTGACTAACATCTAGGGAGGCAATCGGCTTCTTTCCAATATACTATGGAAAAAAGCAAACAAAAATTTATGGACTTAAACAGAGAAACAGCAATGCGTCTTTGGAATAAGTCTTTCGGCAAGGAAACGAAGGTAAAAGACTTTGCCGGTAGAACAATAGCCAAAGGTGCATACAACGACCGTAACAGTGCTTGCGGTTGGAATGTGGATCACATCCTACCTCAAAGCAGAGGCGGCACTACAGCCGATCATAATCTCATCTGCTGTCACATTCACACAAACGATGAAAAAGCAGATAAATTCCCATGTTTTAACGCAAACGGCGTAGCTTTCGAAATTATCAAGGTTCAAAACCACTATGAAATACGCCATAAATCCAGTGAACCTAAAAAGCAGAAAGGTATACCGGAAACTGTAGATTTCTTTGATTCTGCTTCAGGTGTCAGATTCTTCAAAAAACTCAAAGGAACGCAGAATAAAAAAAGATTTGTTGGCACTGTATCTGTAATTCTTCACAACGTTACCAATAATGCAGTTGTGGATTTTATTGAAGAATTGTTTGGTGATGAAAACATATCTTTTAGCGCAAAAACCAACTACTCTTCTTTTTATGGTATGGGAAGTAGCGCTCGAGGACAGAATGTTCAAGTTAAAATTAGCAACTATAATATGCCACAAAAAGAGGATAGCAATGAGTTACTAGACAAATGTGTTCTTTTGAACACGTACCTATCTTCATATTTTTTGGAATGTGAGTATATAAACGGGTTTGATATTTATTACCGCATTGATTGTTTTGATGATAAATCAAAAATGTATGGCAATAACTTTGAACCTGTAGATAGTCTTTACTCACAAGCAAAGAACTCAATGTTTTTAAACGAACTTGTGCTCATCAATACTGAGGCGGGAGAAAAAGTTGAGAAAAAGCCTTATTCAGAATATACCGAGTATAATTATGTGTTTACAAATCTATCTAAAAACTTAAAAAAGGAGGCAAATGGAAAGTAAGAAAGCCCTTTGCCTCATAGATGAATTGATTTAAGAGAATGACGGGCGACAGTCATTCTCTTTTTCTCTGGACTTTTGCGTTCTTTGTGGTATCCTATGTGTTACAAAACACAAGGAGAATTAAAATGAATCAAGAAAAGCAAGGCAAACGATATACCATCCGAGGTGATAAAAATGTTGAGCAGTTTACCGCAGGTGCTGTCGGGTGAACAAGTTCGGTTGCCTTGCATATCAGTAAACGAAAATGTGCTTGGATGCTAAATAACGGATTTATCAAGTGTCAGAACACCGACAAGAGAACAAGAAAATACACCGTGCTCAAAGAAGACCTGCTCGCCTACATAGAGGACTCGGCAAAGCACCCCGAAAGATATGTCACACCCTACGCCGAGTTCTCAACGGCAAGTCTCGTGATGTCGCCTTGCCAGATAGACATGCCATTCCGAATCACGGGAATCTCCGAAAGCGTGACAATGCCGTTTTCGCGAATACGCTCACGCAGGTATTCATCCTGTACGGTCAGTACCGAATCGTCTAGCTTCCTCGGCATACGAATGTTCATCAGAAAACGCAGGATTCGTCTGTTGCCCTCCGTATCCGCAGGCGTCTGCAGATCTTTATATTGAACAGAATCCGCCTTGAACACTTCAACAAGAGTGTCAAGCCGCTGTTCCTGTGTTGATTTCTCATTCATGGTATTACCTTCTTTCCACTGCGCCTACGGGACAAGCCTCCATGCAATTTCCGCAGTGCAGGCAATGCTCCTGCTTGATCACATGAGGCACATTGTCTGTTATAATGCAGCTCTGCGGACAAACTGCCGCGCAGCTTCCGCAGCCGATGCAGGCATCTGTTATATAATAGCCTT
>DFHZ01000024.1 GCA_002371985.1 Ruminococcaceae bacterium UBA3710
CTTGTCGGGAGTGATATTTTTCACTTTGTCGTAAAGTTTAAGCGCGGCAAGTGTCCCTACGGCGCACTGAATTCCATGAAGTTCTACAGGTGTTCCGAAACTCACGCCTCGCATATCCCATATATGCGATAAATAATGCTCAATTCCCGAGGCGGGACGGGAAACTCCGGCAAATTTCATTGCCGCACCGCAAAGTATCAGTCCCTCAAAAACCGCCTCAACAGACTCTTCATCACGAAGGAGCAAACCGTCCGCATTGTCGACGCATTTTTTAAGGGAATCTCTTACAAGACCCGCTATACTCTCGCAATAGTATTCGCCGTTTATAAGATTTGATATTCGCCATTCGCAAATTGAAATATATTTTGCGAGCATATCGCCAAGTCCCGAAATCATTAGTTTCAAAGGCGCATTTTTGAGCACATCAATATCGCCTATAATCACATCGGCACATTTACTGTTTAAAGATATTTTTAAGCCTTGCATTGTAACAGAAGATGTTGCAGAGGCATATCCGTCCATAGAAGGTGCCGTTCCGACAATTATGTATCTTTTACCCGACTTCGCCGCCACAATTTTACATATATCATTGATAACACCTGAACCGACACCGATAACGCAATCTACATCGGGGTCAAAATTCATAAATGCAAGACCGATATTGCTCTCATCAGGTTCGAGGTTTTCAGACAAAAAAACATAACTTTGAATATTAATACCGCTCTTTTTAAGAACTTCGACTACCCTTTCGCCTGCCGCTCTATAAGTGTTGATGTCCGCAAATACAAAAGCGGAGGAAATATCAAATTCTTTAAGTGTTTCAGGCAATTTTTCTATTGCTCTTTTTTGAATTATAACCTTAGAATTGAAAGTATGCTCTTTTCCGCACGGACATTTTTTACTGCTTAGATTTCCAAACATTACTTCACTCCCCTGTTTAACAGACTAATTACATATTAATTTTAATTCATCACCAATAAATAATCAATAGTTAATAAAAATATTGACAAAATAATCATTATTTGATTATAATTATGATAAATATGATTGTTTTTTGATTATTGTGGGTGAAATTATGTCAGTATTCAGTCGGGAAAACCAATATATAAATCTTCTGGCACAACAGCCTCTTACCGTAAAGGAACTTGCTGAAAAACTCTTTATATCTGAGCCGACGGTAAGGCGAGATATAAATATTCTTAAAGAAAGAGAATTATTGACCTGCAACAAGGGAGTTGTGGCACTCAAAACCAATTCTCCGGATAAACGAATACCGCTATTCATAAGAAATTTGGAACAAAATGAAGCAAAAGGAATTATTGCAAAAAAAGCATTAACTCATATAAAAGACGGGTATGTAATAATGCTTGATGCCTCTACCACTGCTTTTCATTTATTACCACATCTTGTAGAGTTCAAAAAAATACTTGTAATAACCAACGGTGCCAAAACAGCACTGGAAGCCACTTCAATGGGAATGAGAACCATCTGCACGGGTGGCGAAATGACATCAGAGTCTTTTTCATTTGTGGGTTCTGACGCAGAATTGGTTTTAAGCAGATATAATGCCGATATTGCCTTTTTTTCAAGCAGAGGAGTTAATGAGAGTATTGCCAGCGACAATTCTATATTGGAGAATAATATAAGAAAAGTTATGATAAAGAATTCAAGGGAAAGTTATCTTCTGTGCGATAACAGTAAATTCGGGAAAGTATATCTTAATACTCTTTGCCGAATAGAAGATATTACCGGTGTTATTTCGGAAAATGAAGATTAGAGTATTATCCCCGGACAGTATAAACTGTCCGGGGATAAATCTTTAAATATTAAAAGTTTTTAAATTAACCGCCTTAATTTGCTGATGTTTTCGGATAAAGTGCCATCCTTTGCAAATACACTCGAAGTTCCGGCAACAAAGATATTTGCTCCTGCTTCGCTCATTAGAACAGCATTTTCAAAACTCACATTACCGTCACACTCAATTTCGACATTTTCGTATCCGCTTTCATCAAGATATTTTCTTAAATCGGCGATTTTTTTGATGGTTGATTTAACAAGTTTTTGACCTGCGAATCCGGGATTTACGGTCATAACAAGCACCGCATCTATATCATCGAGAACGCTCTCGAGAAGGCAGATCGGTGTACCGGGGTTAATAGCAACCATTGCTTTTCCCCCTCTTTGTTTTATTGCGGACAATACCTTTTGCAAATGGCAGGTTGACTCAATATGAACAGAAACATAGTCTCCTTCGCCAAACGCGAACCATTCGAGAACATTCTCCGGTTTTTCTACCATTAAATGAATATCAATAGGTATGTTTGTTGTCGATTTAAGTGTTTTTACAAAGTCGGTACCGAGTGTATAATTACCTACAAAATGACCGTCCATTATATCCACATGCAGATATTCGATGCCAAGCCTTTCAAACTCATTTATTGTTTCTTTAAGATTTAGGAAATCCACGCACATAATAGAAGGTGAAATCTTTTTATCCATAATTCTACTCTCCGAAATAAGTTAATCTCTGTTCATCACAAGCATGACCTTATTATAAAATTCTTTGCGTTCTCTCATCATATTAAATGCTTTATTACATTCACTTAAAGGATATCTGTGAGTAATAAGCGGTTTAACATCAATCAAACCTTCGGATATTGCCTTAATGCTCGCTTTCCAGTCATTGTTTTTTTCTGCGTACGATGAATTCCAAGTTCCTAAAACAGTGAGTTCTTTGCGCAAAATATGCCAATATGTGTTCTGTGCCAAGAGTACCTCTCCTGCCGGGTTACCCATAAGCACCACTTTACCAAAAGGCTTTACGGCTTTAAGACATTTTTCAATAGCACCGCTATGCCCTGTTCCTTCAATAACACAATCTATTATTACATCATCGCTATATTCTTTAAAGCCCATTGTTTTTGCAAATTCTATTTTTCGCTCATCAATATCAAAGTAATAAATATCCTTTGCTCCTTCTGATTTTGCCCACTGTCCGGCAATTATTCCAATAGGACCCGCACCGGAAATAAGAATATTATCTCCCTTGCTGATATTGAGTTTTTTAACAGCATGTCGGCCTACCGAAACAGGCTCACACATAGCCCCCTCATCGTAACTTATATTATCCGGAAGTAAAACCAGATTCCAGCGCTTAACCGCAATATATTCCGCCATTCCGCCGTCCCTACGGGAACCGTAATAATCGTAATCTATACAGGCGGCATAGTTTTCATTTTTGCAGGAAGTGCATTTAAAGCAAGGTAAAAGCGGAAATACTGCAACTCTCTTTCCCGTAAACTCGCCTGTTTTATCTTCAACAACAATTCCGGAAAATTCGTGACCTATAACAGTCGGGAAATGATATGTACCTTTTATAAAAACCCTCGGTATATCACTTCCGCAAATACCGCAACTTTTTATTTCCACCAAAACTTCATCATCAAGGCATTTCGGTTTATTTATTTCTTCATATCGTAAATCATTAACTGCATGTAGATTTGCAACTTTCACACAATCACCCTTTACAACCTGTAATTTTTATGTTATTATAAGCAAAACGAAAGCAAAAATCAATTTGTGTCGCAAATATTGATAAACAATCACAAATAGTGTTCAAATCAGAATATAAACGAAAACAAACGAAAGGGTATTATTATGTATAATATCGAGCGACAAAATGAAATAATAAATATTTTAGTAGAAAAAAAGAGTATCAGCGTAAATAAACTTGCAAAAATGCTTTATGTAAGTGCTCCAACGGTGCGAAGAGATTTATCAGAACTTGAACAGCAAGGTAAAGTTTTAAGAACACACGGGGGCGTGATTCTGCGGATGACAGCAGAAAGCGAAATACCACTTATGTTCCGTGAAGATCAAAATGCTATTGCAAAGCAAATTATAGCCAATAAGGCGTCACAAATGGTACAAAACGGCAATGTGATTTTTCTTGACGCCTCTTCCACTGCGGCACATATTATACCGTTCCTTAAAAAGTTCAGTGACATCGTTGTTATTACCAATAGCCCGAAAACATCAATGAAACTCGGTGAGAATAATATTAAGAATTATTGTACCGGAGGTCTGCTACTTATGCATTCGATTGCTTTTGTAGGCAGCGAAACGGAAAAATTTATCTCGAACATAAATGCAGATTTGTTGTTCTTTTCAAGTAGAGGTTATATGTCGGGCGGTTTTATTACTGATTCTTCGGTGGAAGAAGCGGCTATAAAGAAAGCCATGATAAGAAATTCAGAAAAATCATTTTATCTTTGCGACAGTAGCAAGAAAAACAAAAAGTATCTTTACAACATTTGCAGTACCGAAGATGTTACGGGAATCATAAATGAATTTGATACTTAATTATGCAAACATAAAAATTTCGGGATATATTCCTTTTGGATATATCCCGAAATTTTTATTTTATCTTTAATAAGTTATTCATAATATTATATTGTAGGTTTTGACTTACTGTCGGTAAGCCGTATTTCATGAAAGCAGAAACTTATGCCTTATTTTCCGAACCGAAAAGTCGCATTTTTGTTTTAACTGCTTCTTTTATGGCGGTTACCTTCATATTTCGCATTTCAAGGTAGCCCTTATTCTCTGCTATCGCTTGTTTTACAGCATTTTCTCCGGCTACGCAAAGGTCGGTAAAAATATTCACCTTAGCAATGCCCTCTTTTATTGTGTTTCTGAAATCATCGTCAGAAAGTCCTGAACCACCGTGAAGAACCAACGGCGTATCAACATTTGCCCTTATTTCTTTAAGCCTTTCTATATCAAGGCATGGCTTTGCCTTATAGGCACCGTGCGCCGTTCCTATTGCTATCGCAAGAGCATCAACACCGGTAGCATCAAGAAAATCTTTTGCTTCTTTAACCGTTGTGTAGCGGTCGGATGTGGCATTATCACAGGTAGCCGCTTCGCCCACATGACCTATCTCACCTTCAACGGTAGCACCCATAGCATGTGCTATCCTGACAACCTCTCTCGTTTCCGCCATATTCATATTGCTATCTCCGGCAGATCCGTCAAACATAATGCTGGAAAATCCAAGTTTAAGAGCCTCCATACAACGCTCAAATGTGAGACCGTGGTCATAATGAACCACTACGGGGATACTCGCTCTTTTAGCAGCTGCTATTATTGAGGGGGCGATGAGTTTTAACTCACCGTAGGGCAAAAGCACCTCGGCAGTTCCGAGAATTACAGGTGAATTCAGTTCTTCGGCAGCAGAAATTACTGCCTCTAACATATCTGTATCAGTAGTATTAAACAACCCTACGGCATAATGTTCTTTTTGTGCCTTTTTAAGCACTTCATTTAGATTTACAAGCATAGTTTATTCCTTTCAAAATTACGGCAATTCTCTATGGCAGTCTGTATATTAAGCATTCCGCTTGTGGCATCCTCTCTTGATAGTGCCATAGTCGCACAAACAGTACCGTATTCAAGTATTTCTTTGTCATTAAGTCCGCCGCTTATCGCTAAAAGCGAACCCGCACAAAAGGCGTCCCCTGCTCCGGTAGTACCTTTAATATATCCTTGTGGCAGTTTATAACTTCCAAGCACGGTTATATTTCCGTTTTTATCTGCACAGACAGAGCCCGACGAAAAATGAATAATAACCTTTTCGTTCACACCAAGGTCAATCAGTTTTTTCGCCATATCGGGTACATTTTTAATGTCGGGGGACAACCCCGTAAGCCGACCGGCCTCGAGTTCATTTATGATAAGATAATCGGTAAAGGGCAGACAAGGCAAAACACAACCGTACCTGTCTGAATTATCACTGACAAGGTCAATAGAGGTTTTAATGCCCTTTTCTTTTACTTTTTTAAGTATTTTTAATCCGTCGCCATTATCTACTTTTTGAAGCAACAGAAAATATCCAAGGTGGAATATATCTACATTAAGGCTTTCAAAGTCTATATCGTCTTCACCGAAATCTGCGGAAGCGCCGGGATATGTAAAGAATGTTCTTTGTCCGCCGGAAACACTTATCACCTGAGTAAAACTCGTTTTATCCTGTGAAAATGTAAGCATATCTGTACCTACACCGTTGTTTTCGAGAATGCTCTTAACAAATGTAGCATTTTCGTCTTGTCCTATTTTTCCGATTGCCGAAACTTCGAGTTCCGGCATTATTTTTTTAAGGT
>DFHZ01000015.1 GCA_002371985.1 Ruminococcaceae bacterium UBA3710
GGTATCTCGGAATCATATCCTTGATAACACGGGTAAGAACATGACCTATATGCGGTTTGCCGTTAGCGGTAGGTGGACCGTCATAAAATACATACGGTGTTCCTTTTGCTTTTTCTTCAATACTTTTTTTGAAAATCTCTTCTTTGTCCCAAAATTCTTTGATTTTCTTTTCTTGTTCGACAAAATTAGTGTTTGGCGAAATGCTTTCGTACATCAAAATAACCTCTTTTTAAAGAAATATCCCCTTATCCATAATAGGACAAGGGGAAAGTTTTACCACCTATTACGAGGGACGATTATATCCCCGAACCCTATAACGCAGGTAAGACGGCTTATCTTAATCGGCATTGCCTTTAGGATTTGCAGCTTCCGAGTGATTTTCGCTTTTTATTAAGTATCGGACTCACACCGCAACCGATTCGCTAAAACTTAAATACAAAAAGTTACTCTCTCGTTCATCGCTATTATACACAGTATATTGTTAATATACCATAAATAAAATAAAAAATCAAGTCTCACCGTTATAAAATAACAATTTTTAGGCAAAAATATAAAACACAAGGAGGAACATTTATGATAAAAAGAAGAACTGCTGTAAAAATAGTGTCGTTCGCATTTGCATTTTCTGTTTTGGGATTTGGTTATTTTATAAGGGAAAGACAAATATCCAAAAGGTATAAGTTAATGGTAGAAAACGAATATATCCAGAGTTTAAATTCGCTTAATTCTTCGGTTGACGATATAACAGAAACATTAAACAAAGCCGTTTATATAAGAAACGGCACCGATTTGTTATCTCTGTCAACAAAACTATATGCCGAGGGAGAAATAGCAAAGGAACAACTTGCAAATTTACCGAACGGTGATAAAAATTCAGGTAATCTTTATAAGTTTTTATCTCAGGTAGGAAATTATGCAATGTCGCTTTCAAAATCGGCAATAGCAGATCAGGAATTGAAAGATGAGGAAACGGAAAAACTTTTCAGTTTGCTCGATACCGCCAAAAAGGTTTCAAATGCAGTTAAAAATACTAATCTCAGTTACGATAATTTAGAAGATTTTTCTCGGCTTATAGACGAAAAAATCAAAAAAACGGTTGACACTGAAAGTTTGGCAACATCCCTTGATAATCTGGAAGAAGATTTGAGCGATTATCCTACTTTAATATACGACGGACCTTTTTCGGACCATCTTTTGACAAAAGAATCGGTAATGCTTAAAAATCAGAAATCTTACAGTAAAAAAGAATGTAAAGAAAAGGCGGAAAAAACATTCGGGCTTAAAGAAAACTCGCTTGAATTTGACGGTATGGAAAGCGGAAAAATAGAGTGTTACAGATTTAAAAATGATAATATTACCGTCAGCGTATCAAAACTCGGATGCTATATTGTATATATGCGAAAAAACAGAATGGTTACTGAAAGTCGTATTTCCAATAATAATGCCGTAGATTACGCAAAAGAATTTATGCATAAACTCGGTGTCGAGAATATGGTAGAAAACTACTATTATGCCGATGAGGGCGTATGCGTGATAAACTTTAATTATTTAGACGGGCAAACATTTTGCTATACCGATTTAATCAAGGTAGGAGTAGCCCTTGACACAGGCGAAATAATGCTTTTCGAATCAAGAGGATATATAAACAATCATACCGAAAGAGCATTTGAAACACCGCAATATTCCGAGGAAGAAGCAAGAGGGAGAGTAAGCAAATTCCTTAATATAAAATCATCTTCAATAGCCCTTATTCCGACCGATTCCGGCGGAGAGGTGAGATGTTATGAATTTTTGTGCGATACAAGCGACGGACAGGAAATTTTAGTCTATATTGACCTTAAAACACTTGATACAAAAGATATTTTGATACTGACAAAATCGGATGCCGGAACATTAGTTAAATAATTCCCAATAATACTTTCTTTTGCAATTCGGGAAATCGTCTAAAACTCCGAATTCCGGGTCATAAACCTTACCCTTAAAGTATAAAGACCAATGCCAACATTTCGGTGTTTCAAGACTAAGAAGCGAAACTTCGGGTAAATCAGATATGGAGTTTGCCTCTTTTCGCTCGTTTTTGATACCGATATTGAGTTGTTTTAAGGCATTTTTCATATCTTTAAGGGTAGTTTCTTTTTCCGTTTTAACCATGGCAAAAATCTCGTCAAAATCAAGACCCGACAGCATACACAAAACCGCTTGACCGCATGCTAAAGGGTTTATTTCAAATTTATGTTCTATTTTTTTCGGAATAGGCATAAAAATCACCATAACTTCTGTCTATATATATTAGAAATTTTAACATACCAAGCCTTATGTGTCAAATGATACAATATTTTAAAAAAACCTTGTTTTAAATAAGATAATATGTTATTATATAAATATCTATTGTCTGGAGGCACTTTTATGGCGATTTTTAAATTTATTAAACTAAATGAAAAAGCAGTTGTACCGTCTTACGGTACAGAGTTTTCCGCCGGTGCCGATTTATATGCTTTAATAGGAGAAGATAAAGTTACCATTGCTCCTAACGAAACATATCTTGTCCATACCGGAATTGCTATGGAGATACCAAACGGCTTTGGCGGTTTTGTATTTGCAAGAAGCGGACTTGCAACAAAAGAAGGACTTGCTCCGGCAAATAAGGTCGGAGTAATCGACAGCGATTACAGAGGCGAAATTATGGTACCGCTATATAATCATTCCAAGGAAGCAAAAACTATTGAAAACGGCGAAAGAATAGCCCAAATAGTCTTTATGCCGTATGTAAAGGCTGAATTTACGCAAGTCGAAGATTTGGAAAATTCCGAAAGAAACAAGGGCGGTTTCGGTTCAACGGGAACTAAATAATCATCGAAGACTTAGGTGATTATAAAAATAATAAAAAATATTTTTAATTTTCAGGAGGTATTTTATGCCAGAGGCAAAGCAGAAAAAGACCTACGGGTATTCTGCAAAGAAAAATTTTTACAAACAATCAGAACAAAAAAAGGTGGCGAAGAAGAACGAAAATAAATCTGTCCCTTCAAATACTAAAAACAGTAAATTAAAGGGTAATAATTTGAAGAACAACCAGACCAAACAAAGGAATACAAAACATACTTCTAAAAAGCCTATTAAAATAATGCCACTCGGCGGTTTAGGTGAAATCGGTAAAAATATTACTCTTTATGAATATGACGGCGATATGCTGTTAGTTGATTGCGGTATGAGTTTTCCGGATGAGGAAACTCCGGGTATTGATATTGTAATTCCCGATTTTTCGTATGTGCTTGAATGTAAGGATAAAATTAAAGGTCTTGTTATAACCCATGGACACGAGGACCATATCGGGGCAATACCGTATTTACTCAGGGATTTTAACCTTCCAATTTTTGCGACAAAACTTACGATAGGGCTTATAGCCGAAAAATTGAAGGAACATAGGCTTTTAAATGAAGCAAAACTTAATGTTGTTAATGCCGGTTCAACCGTAACAATAGGTAAATTCTCTGTCGAGTTTATTCATGTTAATCATTCAATCCCCGATTCGGTTGGTTTTGCTATAACTACCCCTGCGGGTACGGTTATTCAAACGGGAGATTTTAAAATAGACACTACACCTATCGACGACGAAATGATAGATTTATCCCGTTTCGCCGAACTCGGCAAAAAAGGTGTATTGGCTCTTTTATCCGATTCGACCAACGCCGAAAGACCCGGTTACACTCCTTCTGAGAGGGTGGTAGGCTCATCGCTTGAAACTCTTTTCACCAAAGCCGAAGGTCATAGAATAGTTGTTGCGACCTTTTCTTCTAACATTCACCGTATCCAGCAAATAATAAATCAGGCTGTAAAGTCAAAGAGAAAAGTTGCTGTTTCGGGCAGAAGTATGCTTAATGTTGTTAAAGTTGCATCTGAACTTGGATATTTAACGGTGCCTAAAGATGTTTTGATTGAGATTGAAACAATCAAGAATTATCCTGCCGAACAAATTGTTGTTGTAACGACGGGTAGTCAGGGCGAACCGCTTTCTGCACTGCATCGTATCGCATTTTCGGAGCATAGGCAGGTTGAGATTATGCCGGGAGATATGTTTATTATTTCCGCTACTCCTATACCCGGAAACGAAAAGACGGTAAGCAAGGTTGTAAATGAACTTATTAAACGCGGAGCAAATGTCGTATATGAAAAAATGTACGATGTCCATGTTTCGGGTCATGCCTGTCAGGAAGAACTTAAAATGATGTTAAGCATTGTTAAGCCGAAATATTTTATTCCTGTTCACGGCGAAGAAAAGCACCTTTATAAACATTCAATGCTTGGTATGGCTATGGGTATTGACAGCGATAATATTTTTATTGTTAATAATGGTACTGTTATTGAAATATCAGAAAACGGGGTAAATACTTCTGCAACTGTTCCGTCGGGCAGAGTTTTGGTAGACGGACTCGGTGTCGGCGATGTCGGCTCAATAGTTTTAAGAGACCGTAAGCATTTAGCCGAAGGCGGTATAATAGTTGTAACCGTTGTTGTTGATGCAACTACCCGTGAAGTTTTGTCAAGACCCGAAATAGTATCCCGTGGATTTGTTTTTGTAAAAGAGTCGGAAGAACTTATGCTTCAAATAGAAAATACAGTCTATGATATTCTTGAAAGTTGTTACCGTGGGAATGTCAAAGATTGGAATGTTTATAAGACTCGGATTAAAGACGGTGTTGCAAAATACCTTTATAACAAGACACATAGAAATCCGATGGTGTTACCTGTGATTGTTGAGATTTAAGGAGGAAGTCAAAATGAAAGTAATATTGTTGGCAGATGTAAAAGGGAAAGGCAAAAAAGGCGAACTTTGCAATGTATCTGACGGATACGCAAGAAACTTTCTCTTTCCTAAAAATTTGGCTATCGAAGCCGATAATGCCGCTATGAGCGAACTTAAAAGCCGTAACGAATCTGCGGCACACCATAAGCAGGAAGAAATTGATGCCGCAAAATCTTCGGCAGAGCAATTAAACGGAAAGTCTGTTACCATTGTTGCAAAATCGGGCTCTAACGGCAGACTTTTCGGAAGTATTACCTCTAAAGAAGTTGCTTTGGAGGTTGAAAAGCAGTTAGGTATAAAAGTTGACCGTAAGAAAATGACAATCAACGATATAAAGAGTTTAGGTGAATATACTGCCGAAATTAAACTTTACAGCGGTATTTCGGCAAATATCACCGTTAAGGTTACAGAATAATGGAAAATATTGATTATACAAATGATTTTTCCCGTCAGCCGTATTCTTTAGAGGCGGAACAAGCAGTTTTAGGCTCGATTATAATTGACCCTAAATGTATAAACGATGTTGCAGTAGCCCTTAAAACAGAATATTTTTATCTGCCGCAACACCGTGATATATATAATGCACTTTCCTCTATGTTTGAGTTTAATCAGGTCATTGATTTCGTATCTTTGCTTGAAGTCTTAAAAAAGAACGGTACATACGATGCCGACGGTGGCAAGGCATATCTTACCCAACTTGTAAGTGGCGTACCGTCATCGGCAAATGTTCTCGAATATGCGGCTATTATAAGAGACCGTTATTATTCGAGAGCCTTAATGACTGCCGCTAAGGATATACTTAAAGACATCGACGAAAATTTGCTTGATTCGG
>DFHZ01000018.1 GCA_002371985.1 Ruminococcaceae bacterium UBA3710
GCTGATTACAAATCAGCTGCTCTACCAACTGAGCTACACCAGCATTTTTCTGACGCCCAATTAATATACCATAAAAGTGTCATAAAGTCAAGAAAAAAATCTCAAAATTTTAAACTTTTATGCATATAATAAGTAAGTCGCAGATAAGAGAGCACTGATACTGATTTCGCATCGGTGCTCTCTTTGTTATATAAAAACTATTTTTTCGTAATCGGTTATAAATACCGAAAGAGAGTATTTGCATTTTAGCATTTGATTAAGTGGATAAGACGGTAAACCAATACTAATTTTACAACAATTCATTTTCCCATTCGTTTTCCTTAAAACCTACAAGCACGAAATTGTCGGAGATTAAGATAGGGCGTTTAACGAGTAAACCGTTTGTTGAAAGAAGGTTTATCTGTTCTTCCTCGCTCATAGTTTTAAGTTTTTCTTTAAGGTTTAATTCTTTATAAAGCATACCGCTTGTATTAAAAAACCTTTTAAGCGGAAGACCGCTTTTTTTATGCCATACTTTGAGTTCTTTTGCGGTTGGGTTTTCCTCTTTAATGGGTCTGAATGAGTAATCAATGCTTCTTTCCTTTAACCATTGTTCTGCTTTATTGCTTGTACTGCACCTTTTATATCCTACAAAAACCATTATTTATACCTCATTCTATATTTAAAACTTTATATCCCGAATTTTCTACGGCAGTTTTTAAGATTTGGTCGTCTATGTTGTCTTCAACAGTTACAACGGCAGTTCCTTTTTTGGCACTGACCTCAACATCTTTTACGCCGTCTATTTTTGCCAAAACATTTTTAACATTTGCCTCGCAATGAGCACACATCATTCCTTCGATTACTAATGTTTTTTTCATTTTTCTGTTTCCTTTCTTTTGGCTGTTATGATTTAATTTTATTAAATTCAATCTGAGTGAATTTGTTACGACTAAAAAACTTGAAATACTCATAGAAAGAGCACCGAACATAGGACTAAGTTCTAAACCGAGCAGGGAGACGAAGAGTCCGGCGGCAAGGGGAATGCCTATGGCATTATAAATGAAAGCCCAAAAGAGGTTTTGCTTTATATTTCTTAAAGTTGCACGGCTTAACTTTATTGCACTTACCACATCAAGAAGGCTTCCACCTGCCAATACAATATCTGCGGAATCTATTGCAATATCCGTACCGCTGCCGATTGCCACACCTATATCGGCACAGACAAGGGCAGGGGCATCGTTAATTCCGTCTCCGACCATCATAGTCTTGCCTGTATTTTTCAAATCTTCTATGATTTCTTTCTTTTGAGAGGGCAGAACATCGGATACAACTTTTTTAATTCCGACCCTTTTAGCAATATTTTGGGCGGTGATTTTATTATCACCCGTAATCATTATAGCATTTATACCCATTTTTTCAAGTTCGTTTATCGCTTGTTTTGAGTCGGTTTTTTCGACATCCGAAAGGGCAACCATTCCTATATATTCATTATCCATACAAAAGAGCAGGGGAGTTTTACCATGACTTGCCAACCCGTTTGAAATCTCAATTATACTATCGCTGATATTGATTTTTTCGGAAATGAACTTGAGATTTCCGCCCATAATATTATGCCCGTTTACTACGGCGGATACACCGCTTCCGCTAAATACCGTAAAGTCTGCCGAGTCGATTATATCTATACCGTTTTTTTCGGCATACTCTACAATAGGTCGGGCAAGAGGGTGTTCGCTTTTGTATTCAAGGGAAGATACCAATTCAAGGAGTGTCTTTTCGTTTAAGTTTTCGTTTGGAATAATATCGGCTAAAACAGGATTTCCGTTTGTTATGGTGCCTGTTTTGTCAAGAGCAACATTTCTTACCCGCCCGGTTTCTTCAAGAACGGAAGCCGTTTTAAACAAAATGCCGTTTCTTGCTCCTACACCGTTTCCGACCATTATTGATACAGGTGTAGCAAGTCCTAATGCACAAGGACAACTTATTACAAGAACGGATATTGCCCTTGCAAGTGAATATCCAACGGTTTGACCGACGATAATCCAACCTATAAAGGTTAAAAGAGCGATTAACATAACTGCCGGAACAAATACACCGCTTACTTTATCGGCAATTTTGGCAATGGGGGCTTTTGAGGACGATGCATCGCTTACCATTTTTATAATTTTGGCTATTGTTGTATCTTCGCCGACCTCGGTCGCTTTTACCTTTATATAGCCCGATTTATTATGTGTAGCACCGAAAACTTTGTCGCCAACAGAAACCTCTCTCGGTATGCTTTCTCCTGTTATTGCAGATTCGTCTATGGCTCCTTCGCCCTCAATAACTACTCCGTCAACTGCAATGCTTTCGCCCGTGCGTACGATAAAAATATCGCCTATAACTACTTCGCTGTCTTTGACGGTAATTTCTTTACCGTCCCTTATAACGGTAGCACTTTTAGGGGTTAAATCCATCAGGTCTTTAAGTGCAGAGGTTGTTTTGCCCTTTGATATTGCTTCAAGCAGTTTGCCGACCGTTATAAGTGTTAAAATCATTGCCGCACTTTCAAAGTAAAGGTTATTATTTGGGATATTGTTTTTGTTTGTTGCAATAAGTAACAACACAACAAGACTGTAAACAAAAGATGCCGACGACCCCAATGCGACAAGCGTATCCATAGTAGGGGAGAGACTAAACAAAGATTTAAAGCCGTTTATAAAGAAACTTTTGTTAATTACCATTACAAATACGGTCAGAACCATTTCGATTAAAGCAATGATAATGTGATTTTCGGAAATAAAAGCAGGTAACGGCAAAGACAGCATATGACCCATTGATAAGTACATTATCGGCAACAGAAAAATAACGGAAGAAATTAGCCGTTTTGTAAGCGACTTTACTTCGCTGTCTTGATTTAGATTTTTTTCTTCGAGTATAGCATTGCTTTTTGGAATTTCGGCGTCATATCCTGCTTTTCTTACTGCTTCGATAACTTCTTTGGAAGAAATATCCCCCGAAACAGTCATAGAATTTGTCAGAAGATTTACATTGCATTCTAAGACACCTTCAAGAGAAGAAACCGCCTTTTCGACCCTGCTGCTGCAAGCGGCACAATGCATACCGTAAACATTATACTTTTCCATACGATTACCTCATAAGTTTTTGAAGAGTAGAAAGAAACTCGTCTATAATTTCGTCGTTGCCCGATTTTATGTTTTCCGCAACACAGGTTTTCATGTGATTTGCAAGGAGTTCTTTTGAAAAAGAATTAAGTGCCGCAGTAACGGCAGAAGTTTGTATAAGAATATCCGTGCAGTAGGCATTTTTTTCAAGCATATTCTTAATGCCGTGAATTTGCCCCTCAATTCGGTTAAGTCTGCACATAAGTTTATTAAATTCTTCTTTGCTTCGCACCTTTGTTTTGGCACAATTAGGACAATTCATATTCGTTTTTTCCATAATAATCACCATTTCTTTTTAAGACGCAAAATGCGATGAAAAAATCACAAAATGGTGATTATTATATCGCATCTGTTTCGGTTGCCTTTTTTGCAAAAAGGCGAGAAACAGGCGTCTTTATGATTTTAGCGTGATTTTTCACGCTAATCACTTCCAGATACATTATACCCCCATAGGGTATATTTGTCAAGGCGGTTTAATGGAAGATTTTGAATATAAAAATAGAGCCTGACCGAAATTAGGTCAGGCTCTGCTTTAGTTATCTATTTATAACATTGTTTTATTCTGATATTTGATTATCTTTTGGTTGTTTTTTTATAGAGAAAAACACTAAATTAATAATTTGTGAAAAAATCACTAACAAAAGAATTATTTTATTAACATTAGAAAAAACAGAAACTTTTTTCTCTGGTATGGTTGAAAATTGTTCAAAAGAAGCGGCATTAAATCCGTTAGAATATATCATCGAAACAACAAATAAAGAAATTAAAGACGATATAATCGTGAAAATCTTTGTTGCAATTATTTCCATTTTAAAATCAATAATACACAATACAATAGTAAAAGCCATAAATAAAATAAACGAAATAACAAGTGTGCTATAGGCATTTAGCACATCAAGAAATGTGATTGTTTTAACACCTCCTTTTTCGTAAAACGAGATACCTAAATTTTGATCTATAACATGTCCACTACTTGCAGAACATACACCAATAGGAAGGAAAGCAACTAACACAATCACGAATAGCAACGCTATGACAGAAAAAATATCAATTGTCTTTTTCATAATTTAAAACCTCTTTTTTCTCTTTCTTTTTCGCAGTCTTTGCATAAGCCGACAGCTCGACCGTCAAATGCCAATGCTTCTGCCTCGGTGTTGAACTCTTTAAAGTGAACTATGCCATACTTTAGGTGATTACAGTACCCTTTAATATGCAATTTGCCCGTATCTACATTGTATATATATTTGCACATAATATCCCCCCTTAAACTAAAAAAGTGTGTGCAACCGAAGCCACACACACCGAAAAATGCGACTCCGATTTGCTACCACACTAAACCGATAAACTATCACGCAAGAAATGCTGTAATAGAAGTCTGCATTTTTACCGAAAATAAAAATGCCACTTCTCGCATAATAGTATTTAGTTTAGTGTGGTAGGGTAATTATAGCATAAAATGTAAAAATTAGCAATATTAAATATGTGAGAGTTTGTATAGTGAAATTTATATGTTTTATAATGGAAAAAGCAAAAATCCTACCACGAAAGTGATAGGATTTTTGAGTTGGTGCCGGTGATCGGACTTGAACCGATACGCCATCGCTGACAACAGATTTTGAGTCTGTCGCGTCTGCCATTCCGCCACACCGGCAAAGTGTGAATAATAAAATAATTGGGTCGCATTATTGCGACCCAATCAAGTGGTGACCCGGACGAGATTCGAACTCGTGTTACCGCCGTGAAAGGGCGATGTCTTGAGCGCTTGACCACGGAGCCGTAATACAATTGATTCAACATCAAGGTTATTCTTTGATAAGCTCCCCA
>DFHZ01000180.1 GCA_002371985.1 Ruminococcaceae bacterium UBA3710
TTTCATGTCATAAAGAATATCAGCGGCGGCAAGGTCTATAATATCGTTTTGGGTGAGGTAAAAGCCGAGCTTGAATATTCCAAATCACTGATTGATGAATTAAATGAAATTTGTAAAGGCAATGCGGCTTTTGAGGTTAAAAAATTATGCGACTTAATCATCATTACCGCAAAGGGAAAATCCGCTCATACAGCCAATGTGGACGAATCCCGGAATGCGCTTGTTTTACTTAGCGATATGCTGGCAGGTTGTGAAAGCATACCTCAAATTGAAAGAGATATTCTCGGTGAAATCAGCCGTTTGATAGGAAACGGTCACGGTATCGGCTTCGGAATAGAGCATACGGATAAAGATTTCGGGCAACTGATATGCTCCAACGGACTTATTCACACCGAAGATCAAAAACTTGTTGTGGGCTTCGATATCAGGGCGGGAATATCCTTCGATACCGAAGATATAAAAGCAAATATATTGAAAGCAACCGGGAAGAATTGGGATGCCCGATTCAAAAGAATTTCAAGAGGTTATTTGATCAATAATAACCTTCCTTGTGCAAAAATGATTTCTGATGTTTACGCTCAACTCACCGGAGATACTAAAAAAGAGCCAAGGCTTACTTCGGGCGGCACTTATGCCAGAGCACTTTCCAACGCTTATGCCATCGGCACGGTAGATTACAACCTTGCAAAGCCGATAAATTTGCCCGATGGCCACGGCGGCGTTCATCAGCCCGATGAAAAAATAAGTGTTGAAGGTTTTCTCGGCGCACTTAAAATCCTTGTTTGCCTGTTACTTGAATTGGATAAGATATAACGGAATAAAGTGATAATATGCAATCATTAAAATATTTATATAGAATAGGCAGAGGTCCGTCATCTTCTCATACAATGGGTCCTTTTGCCGCGGCAAAGCAATTCTTGGCAGAAAATCCAAGTGGCGAAGAATATAGAGCGGTACTTTACGGGTCACTGGCAAAAACAGGAAAAGGTCATATGACCGACCGTGTTTTGTATGAAGTGTTTAGCGGAAACCGGTTTTCTGTGAAATTTGATGAAGAAACCGTTACCGAATTTCATCCCAATATGATGGATTTGATGGTTTTGGATGATAGAGGTCGGGTTGCTGTAAAAAAAAGGTATTATAGCATCGGCGGCGGGGAAATAATTGCTGAAGGCGAAACCAAGCGTGAACACCGGGAAATATATAATTTTAATTCATTTTTTCAAATATCGGAGTATTGCCGAAAGAAAAATATTCGTATTTGGCAGTATGTGGAAGGATGTGAAGGAAAGGAAATATGGGAATATCTTAAAATCGTTTGGAAAGTAATGCAAAAGGCGATAGAACGAGGTCTTCAAACGGAGGGCATATTACATGGCGGGATCAGAACTCAAAGAAAAGCAAAATATTTGTTCAAACAAAGACATATTGACGAGACAGAAGAAACAAAAACAAACCGTTTGATTTGTGCTTATGCATACGCGGTCAGCGAAGAAAACGCTTCGGGCGGTGAGATCGTTACCGCACCGACTTGCGGCGCTTCCGGTGTTGTTCCGGCTGTTTTGAGATATCTTAAACAAAAGAAGAGCTTTTCTGATGAGCAGATTATTCATTCTCTTGCTACGGCTGGCATTATAGGCAACCTAATTAAGACAAATGCCTCTATAAGCGGTGCTGAATGCGGATGCCAAGCTGAAATAGGCACTGCCTGCGCAATGGCAGCGGCAGCCGCTGCAGAACTCTTTGAACTGGATATTGACCAAATTGAATATGCTGCGGAAATGTCTATCGAACACCATTTGGGGCTGACTTGCGACCCGATATTGGGTCTTGTTCAAATACCTTGTATTGAGAGAAATGCTATAGCGGCAATGAGAGCGTTGAATGCTGTAAATCTTGCTGATTTTTTAGCAGATTCAAGAAAAATCAGTTTTGATATGATAGTGGATACAATGTACGAAACCGGAAAAGATCTAAAAGTTATTTATCGTGAAACCGCTGAAGGTGGCATGGCAAAAAAATATTTTAAGGAATTAGAGCGACAATGAGTATTAAAGGGATAGCTGAAAAAAACGAATTACCAATAAAGATATTACAGTTCGGCGAGGGAAATTTTCTCCGTGCGTTTGTGGACTGGATGATAGATATAGCAAACGAAAATGGTGCTTTTGACGGCGATATCGCCATAGTAAAGCCAATATCATTCGGAAGTCTTGATGCTTTTAAAGAGCAGAACAATCTCTATACAGTATTGCTTCGTGGTAAAGAAAACGGCAAGGTTGTTAATGATAGCCGTATCATTACTTCGGTTTCTAAAGCACTTGACTGTAAAGACGATTATGACGAGTATATGTCCTTGGCTAAATTAGATACACTTCGCTTTGTTGTGTCTAATACAACCGAGGCGGGTATTGTTTTAGATAAAAACGATACCTTTCAGAGATTGCCTAATACATACCCGGGTAAACTCACAAAATTCCTTTACGAAAGATATAATGCGTTTTCTGGGGCTAAGGATAAGGGTTTAATCATTCTCCCCGTCGAACTTATCGAGGATAACGGCGGTAAACTGAAAGAGTGTGTCCTTGCTCTTTCAAAAATATGGAATTTGCCAACGGAATTCTTAAATTGGATAGAAGAAAGCAATGTATTCTGTTCTACTCTTGTGGATAGAATTGTTACAGGTTACCCGAGAGGTTATGCGGATAAGGTTTGCGAAGAATTAGGCTATGAAGATAAACTTGTGGATATAGGCGAGCCGTTTGCACTTTGGGTAATAGAAAGCGAAAAGGATATAAGCGACGAACTGCCTCTTGACAAAATCGGTCTGCCTGTTGTATTTACAAATAATCAAAAACCATACCGTGAAAGAAAGGTAAGGGTGCTTAACGGTGCGCATACTTCGAGTGTGCTTGCAGCCTATCTTTACGGGCTTGATATAGTTAGGGATTGTATGGCAGACGATGTAATGGGCAAATATATCCGTAAGGTAGTTTTGGAAGAAATTGTACCGCAGGTAAATCTTCCTATTGAGGAAGTAAAAGCTTTTGCAAATTCGGTGTTTGAAAGATTTGAAAATCCGTTTATAGACCACGCTTTATTGTCCATTTCGCTCAATTCGGTTTCAAAATGGAAAGCGAGAGTTTTACCTTCATTTAAGGACTATGTAAAAAATAACGACAAATTACCAAAGCTTATAACATTTTCCTTTGCTTCGCTACTTGCATTTTATTCCTCAAGTGATTTAAGAGATGACGGATTGTATGCCAAAAGAGCCAACGGAGATGAATATATAATTCATGATGATAAAACGGTTCTTGAATTTTTCGCAGATAATATCGGCAAAGATACCTTTATAGAAAATGCGTGTAAAAATACTGCCTTTTGGGGCGAGGATTTAAGTGAATATAAAGGCTTTGTCAATACCGTTAGATTTTGGTATGAAAAATTAATGACAAGTGTGGGCGAAGCACTTAACGAAGTTTTAGGATAGAGGAAAAATAATGGAAAAATATGCTTGGAAGGCATCTTTCAAAGAGGGTTGTAAAGAAGAATACTGTAAACGCCATAACGAGATATGGCCGGAAATGATTGAGGTATTAAAGGCGGCTGGAATCAAGAATTACACCATTTGGAATACGGGGAATGAACTGTTTGGATATTATGAGTGTGAAAATGGCATCGAATTTGCGGCAAAGATACAAAGCGAAAGCCCAGTTGTAAAAAGATGGGATGAATACATGAAGGATATTCTTGTGATGGAGATGGATCCTGTAACAAAGGCTCAACCGCTCCTTGAAAAGATATTCGAGTTGGATTAGAGGTACTTAAATGAAGTGTATAAGAATACACCCGACGGATAGCGTAGCCGTAGCAACCGAAAATCTGAAAACGAAAGAAACTGTTACGGTAGACGGAAAAGAAATTATACTTTTAAATGACATACCCGCCGGGCACAAATTTGCCTTAAAGGATATAACAAGAAGTGAGAACATAATAAAGTATGCTTATCCTATAGGTCGTGCAAAATGCGATATAAGAAAAGGAGAGCATATTCATAACCATAATATAAAGTCAAACCTTTCGGATTTGCTTAACTACGAATATAAACCGAACTTTAAAGAGAAAAAACAGGAACCGGCAAAAACCTTTAAGGGATATATAAGACCTGACGGAAAAGTCGGTATCAGAAATGAAATATGGATAATACCGACTGTCGGCTGTGTTAATTCTATAGTCAAAGAAATAGAAAACAGAACGCAGAAATACAAAACCGAAAATATAGACGGCATATATTCATATAATCATCCTTACGGGTGTTCGCAACTTGGCGGAGATATGCAGAACACACTAAAATTTCTTGCAGGACTTATAAATCACCCTAACGCTTTTGCAGTTTTGGTGGTAGGCTTGGGCTGTGAAAACGGAAGTATAGATGAACTTAAAAAAGTACTCGGCAATTACGATGAAAGCAGAGTGAAATTTCTTGTAGCACAAGACTGTGAAGACGAGATTGGCGAGGGCCTAAGTATAATAAAGGAACTTACTCTAAAAGCAGATAAATGCAAAAGAGAAACCTGTTCGGTAAGCGACCTTGTAATAGGTCTTAAATGCGGAGGGTCGGACGGTTTTTCGGGGATAACTGCCAATCCATTGCTCGGTTCTTTTTCGGATAGAATAATAGCACAGGGTGGAAGTACGATACTTACCGAAGTACCGGAAATGTTCGGTGCGGAAACAATTCTTATGAACCGTTGCAGAACCGAAAAAGAGTTCAATAAAACGGTTGACCTTATAAATAACTTTAAAAAGTATTTTATGCGATACGGTGAAAAAGTAGACGAAAACCCGTCGCCCGGAAATAAAGAGGGTGGAATTACTACACTTGAAGATAAATCGCTCGGTTGCGTCCAAAAGGGCGGTACCGCACCGGTTGAGGATGTTTTAAACTACGGCGAACAGATAAAGAAAAAAGGTTTATCACTTCTTCAGGCACCGGGAAATGATCTTGTTGCGTCAAATGCACTTGTAGTGTCGGGTTGCCAACTTGTGCTTTTTACAACCGGCAGGGGAACACCGTTTGGTTGTCCTGTGCCGACAATTAAGATTTCAAGCAATACTCCGCTTTATAACAAAAAGAAAACTTGGATAGACTTTAATGCAGGGCAGCTGCTTGAAGATAAAGAAATGCCCGAACTGACCGGTGAGTTTTTGGAATTTGTGCTTGATATATGTTCGGGAAAAACTGCAAAATCCGAAATGATTGACAAAACCGAACTTGCTATATTTAAAGACGGAGTAACATTATAGGAGAAAACAATGGGAATTATAACAGATACATTTATGCTTAAAAACAAAACAGCAGAAAGACTTTACTTCGAGTATGCAAAAGATATGCCGATTATAGACTACCATTGTCATTTATCCCCTAAAATGATTGCAGAAGATTATCACTTTAAAAATGCTTACGATTTGTTTTTAGGTGGCGACCATTATAAATGGCGTCAAATGCGTTCAAACGGTATAGATGAAAATATGATAACAGGCGATGGCGATGAATACGAAAAATGGCTTGGTTTTGCCCGTACAATGCCACTTCTTATTGGTAATCCGCTATATCATTGGACGGCACTTGAACTTAAACGCTATTTTGATATAGATTTACCGCTTAATGAGAAAAACGCCAAAGAAATATGGGATATATGCAACGAAAAATTAAAAGACGATAGTTTTTCTGCCAAAAATCTTATAAGGCGTTCAAATGTTGAAGTTATATGCACAACAGATAACCCTTATGATGATTTGCGCTATCACGAGCAGTTAAAAGATTTCGGTACAAAGGTAATACCAGCTTTTAGACCTGATCTTACCGATATAAAAAGCGATATAACCTTGCGTATGGATTATTTTAATGACCATGGATGCAAACTCTCCGACCATGCCATAGACGAGTTAAATGATGATGTAATCGAAAAAATGGTATTTTTGGGTAGGGAGTATGCCAAGCGCGGTTGGGCAATGCAACTTCATATAGGTGCAATGCGCAATAACAATACACGGATGTTTGAAAAAATGGGTGCAGATACAGGTTTTGATTCGGTGAACGATTTTGAGATTGCAAAGGGAATTTCAAAACTTTTAGATACACTTGAAAAAGAAGACGTACTTCCAAAGACAATACTTTATTGTCTTAATCCAAAAGATAATTATGTTTTGGGTACAATGATCGGAAATTTCCAAAAGGGTCCTACACCGGGCAAACTTCAATTTGGCTCGGGCTGGTGGTTCAATGATAACCGTGACGGTATGGAGGAGCAGTTAAAGGCACTTGCAAATCTGGGTTGTCTCGGGAAATTTATAGGCATGCTTACCGATTCACGCAGTTTTGTGTCATACCCAAGACATGAGTATTTCAGACGAATACTTTGTAATCTCTTGGGCAAATGGGTAGAAGCGGGGGAGTATCCCACTGATTATGAAGCACTTAAAGGCATTGTGGAGGGAATATCGTATCGTAATGCAAAAGAATACTTTGTATTTTAATACATAATAAACTTCTTTATATTTTGTAATGCTATGATTTAAAGGGTGAATATACTATGAGCAAAATGGAAATTTTTCCGGATGGCACACCAATTGATAAATGGTTTTATGAAATACCAAATGCTGCTGAAAATATTGTTGGGGAAAAGTATTTAATTACTGAATATGGAATTAAAGATGACGGAAAAGTCTATACCGAACAAATTCAAGCCTTAATAAATACTATTTCTTCTAATGGTGGCGGTGTTTTAGTTGTACCAAAAGGAACATACATTACAGGGGCTTTGTTTTTTAAACAAAATGTGAATTTACTTCTTGAGGAAGATGCTGTTTTAAAGGGCAGTAATGATATTTCAGATTATCCGGTTGGCAATACGCGAATCGAGGGTGAAAACTGTTTGTATTTTCCTGCACTGGTCAATGCAGATGGGCTTAATGGTTTCAAGATATTTGGTAAAGGAACGATAGACGGAAACGGACAAAAAGCATGGAAGGCGTTTTGGGCACGCCGAGAATGGAACCCGGAATGCACGAATAAAGATGAACAACGACCAAGATTGTTATTTTTGTCTAACTGTACAGATGCGGTTATAATAGGAATCAGTTTAATAAATTCACAGTTTTGGGCTGCACATTTTTATAAATGCAAAAGAGCAAAAATAATTGACTGTAGATTTTTTTCACCAAGACTACCTATAGCGGCTCCAAGCACAGACGCAATTGATATTGATGCCTGTTCTGATGTTCTTGTGAAAAATTGCGTGTTTGATGTAAACGATGATGCGATTGCACTTAAAGGCGGAAAAGGGCTGTCTGCTGATACGAATCCCGAAAACGGAATTAACGAAAGAATTATTGTTGAGGATTGTCTTTATAAGTTTTGCCATGGTTGCTTGACCTGTGGCTCAGAATCAATACATAACAGAAATATAATTGTCAGAAGAATAAAAGTTAAAGATGCTATCAATCTGTTATGGTTAAAGATGCGCCCGGATACACCGCAACTTTATGAATACATACACATTGAATCTGTCAAAGGGCATGTTGAAAACCTTTTGAATATTAACCCATGGACTCAGTTTTTGGATTTAAAAAGAAAAAAAGATATTCCTCTTTCGTATTCAAGTCATGTCATGGTTAAGGATTGTAATATAGATTGCGATTTCTTTCTGAATGTTAAAGCCGATGAATCACAGTACATTTTATCGGATTTTACTTTTGAAGATTTACAGATCAAAACAAAAACAAGCGGTCTTGAAAAAAATGGTATTAAAAATCTGCAAATGAACAATGTTTTTTTAATGAATAAAGTATCCTTATATTAATAAGTTACAGGTAGGAAAAATGCCGGAATTTGTAATTATATTATTTGTAATATCGGAAATGAACTTTTCGGATATTGCAAATGTGAAAAGGCATCGAATTTGCCACTGATTATCAGGCAAACAGTCCTGTAGTTAAAAAGTGTAATGAATATACGAAGGATGTTATGGTTATGGAAATAGGTCCTGTAACCGGCGCCCAACCTTTGCTCACAAAAGCTTTTGAACTTGATTAGTTTTTTATATGTTTCAATAATTTGCATAGTAATATAAAAATATTATGTTTAGATTTGAGACAAAAAAAGAAAGGGATTATATAATGAAAAAATACATACCCGTAGTAGTAATAAAAGAATTAAACGAAACAGATAAAATTTTAACGGCACTTAAAAACAGCGGTATTAACTGTGCGGAGATTACCTTCCGTACCGCTTGTGCGGCAGAGGCTATCCAGTATGCCTGTAAAAACTATCCCGATATGTCTATCGGTGCAGGCACCGTTATCAATGCAGAGCAGTGCGAAGCAGCTCTTAAAGCAGGCGCACAATTTATCGTATCCCCAGGGCTTTCGGTAGCTGTTGCAAATATCTGTAATGAGAGAGATATCCCTTATTACCCCGGTTGCGTAACACCTACTGAAATAATGCAGGCATTAGAACTTGGTATTACAACCGTTAAATTCTTCCCTGCAAATGTATACGGTGGATTAAAGGCATTAAAGGCTTTATCGGCACCTTTTCCGCAGGTTAAGTTTATACCTACCGGCGGAGTAGACAGAAGCAATATAGAAGAGTTTTTAGCCTTTGATAAAATAGCGGCGATAGGCGGTAGTTTCTTTGTAAAAGAAGCACTTGAAAAAATGGAGGCAGGAGAATAATGAAAGTAGTAACATTCGGAGAAATAATGTTAAGATTAGCCCCTAA
>DFHZ01000108.1 GCA_002371985.1 Ruminococcaceae bacterium UBA3710
CAAAACTAATGCAAAACTTATGTTATCCGCAGTAAACAATAAGGTTATGCACGGAGTTGCAACCGAATCAAGGGATATTTTAAGAGCAAGAATACTAAAAGAAATGTTTTTAGTTTTATTATGATTAAGAAGGGATGATACTTATGCTATGTGAAAAGTGCAAAAAGAATACGGCTACAACTTATATTAAAACACTTGTAAACGGTAAATATTCGGAAAAGCATTTATGCAGTGAATGCTATATGGAAGAAAACAATTTCGGGCAAGATTTTTCGATAGGCGATATGTTTACATCGCTATTTAACAATAATCATTTTTTGGGCTCGAATGCTAATGTAGTTCGCTGTCCCGAATGCGGTAGTAGTATTGAGGATATTTCAAATAGCGGTAAAGCAGGCTGTCCTAAGTGCTACGAAACTTTTAAAGAACAGTTGTTGCCGTTTATAAAAAGAGTTCACGGAAGTACAACTCATAACGGAAAGGTTATAGGTGATAACAGTAACACGCAAAATAATGAGAAGTCGGAACTTGAAAGCCTTAAAGAAAAACTAAAAGATTTAATCACTCAAGAAAAATTCGAAGAGGCTGCCAAGGTACGGGATAAGATTAAGGAATTAGAGAGGGAGTAATGCTATGGGATATTGGTACAATAACGAATACGGAAAAGACAACATTGCTATAAGTACCCGTGTCCGTCTTGCCAGAAATATAGTCGGTTTTCCTTTTCCGTCGAAGATGAATGACGCTCAAAGAGAAGAACTTTCTAAAAAGGTTAAAAATTCAATAAACGGTTTAGGTGAATACAAACTCAAATTTATTGATATGTCAGATGTTCCCGAAAATGAGAGGTATGCTCTTTTTGAGCGACATATAATCAGCAAAGAATTTGCCGAAAATCCGAAGGACCGTTATTTGATTATATCGGACGATGAAACAATCTCGATTATGATAGGCGAAGAAGACCACATAAGAATTCAGGTTATCGGAAGTGGCTTCACTCCGAAAGAAACCTATAAAAAAGCAAACGAAATTGATAACGAACTTATAAAAAATCTTCCGATTGCTTTTGATAAAGAGTTAGGTTTTTTAACCGAATGTCCTACAAATCTCGGAACGGGGCTAAGGGTTTCCGTAATGCTTCATTTGCCGCTGCTTGAGGCAAATAAAAAAATTCCGTCTTTGGTCGAATCTCTTAATAAAATCGGGTTTACTATAAGAGGAATGTACGGCGAGGGAACAAAAGCAATTTCGTCTTTTTATCAGATTTCAAATCAGATAACTCTCGGAATAACCGAAGAGGGTGCAATAGAAAACCTGATAAATATCACAAATCAAATTATCGAACTTGAGGAAAACCTCAGAAAGGACCTCCAAAAAATTTATATTGAAGATAAATCAAGCAGGGCTTTGCATATCCTTAAAGGTGCAAAAATTCTTGAAACATCCGAGATGTTTAAACTTTTAAGCGATTGCTTAATAGGTCAAAACTTGGGACTTATCGACCAAGATGCTATTGCTCCTATAAAAACTCTTATTGAATGCGGACCGTATATGCTTATGAGTAAATACGGAGACAAAACACCAATGGAAAGGGACATTTTAAGAGCAAATATTGTAAATAAATCAATTAAACTATAAAAGTGAAGGTGAATAATATGAAATATAATTTTGATGGATTTACCGAAAAAGCAAATATAAGTTTAAATAATGCGATTTCCTCGGCAGAAAGTTTGGGACATACCTATATAGGTAGTGAGCATTTATTACTCGGTCTTTTGAAAACAGGCAGCGGACTTGCCTTTGAGGTTTTAAATGAAAAGGGTGTAACCGACCAAAAAGTGCAAGAACTGATAAGCACTGAAATCGGTGTAGGTGCACCTACAAGACTTACTCCAGACCACTTTACTCCGAGAGCTAAAAGAATTGTAGAAAGTGCAATTTCGGGTGCTCGAAGTCTTGGTAATAAATTTGTCGGAACAGAACATATCTTACTTGGAATACTCAGCGAAGGCGACAACTATGCCATCAGATTTTTAAGCGAACTTCAAATTGATATTCCGTCTTTGGTGTCTGCTGTTGCCGAAAAGGCAGGAATACCAATTCAAAATGCAGGGGATAGTGCATTCAAAAAAAGCGAAAACACTAAAACCGAAAATCTTGAAAAATTTGGCAGAGATTTAACAAAAGAGGCTAAAAACGGTAAAATCGACCCCGTTATCGGCAGGGATAAAGAAATAGAAAGGGTTATTCAAATTCTTTGCCGAAGAACAAAAAATAATCCTTGCCTTATAGGTGAGCCGGGTGTCGGCAAAACGGCAATAGTTGAAGGACTTGCTATGAAAATTGCCGAGGGAGATGTTCCGGATATTTTGGTCGGCAAAAAAGTTTTCTCACTCGACCTTACGGGTATGGTTGCAGGAACTAAATACCGTGGCGATTTTGAAGAAAGAATAAGGTCTGTTATAGACGAAGTAATCAATTCAAATGATATAATCTTGTTTATCGACGAAGTTCATACCATAATAGGTGCAGGTTCAGCCGAAGGCTCTACCGATGCCGCTAATATTTTAAAACCGTCTCTTGCAAGAGGTGATTTCCAGCTTATCGGTGCTACAACGATAACCGAGTATAGAAAGAATATTGAAAAAGATGCGGCTCTTGAAAGGCGTTTTCAACCTGTTATGGTTGCCGAACCGACAATCGAAGATACAATCTTAATACTTAAAGGCTTAAGAGAAAAGTATGAAGCACATCATAAGGTTACAATAACCGACGAAGCCATAGAATCGGCAGTTAAACTTTCTTCAAGATATATCGCCGATAGATTCTTACCCGATAAGGCAATCGACTTAATTGATGAAGCATCATCAAGAGTTCGCCTTTCTAAAACTAAAGCACCTGATGAACTTAAAGAATTGGAAGACAAACTTTCGGATATTCAAAATAAAAAAGATAGTGCTATTTCCTCTCAAGATTTTGAAAATGCGGCAACTCTCAGAGATGAAGAAAGAAAAATCAAGGAGCAATGCGATAAAGTAAGGGAAAACTGGCAGGAAGATAATGCAAGAACAAGCAAGGTAGTAACGGCTAAGAATATTGCTGATATTGTTTCTTCTACAACAGGTATTCCCGTGTCAAGTCTTACAAAAGAAGAAAGCGAAAGGCTTTTAAATCTTGAAGAGGAACTCCATAATAGAATTATCGGTCAAAACGAGGCAGTTTCCGCTGTTTCAAAGGCTATTAGGAGAGGTAGAGTAGGACTTAAAGACCCGAAAAGACCAATAGGCTCGTTTATCTTCTTAGGACCTACCGGTGTAGGTAAAACCGAACTTTGCAAGGCATTAGCCGAGAGTATGTTCGGAAGCGAAGATATGATGATAAGACTTGATATGTCTGAATATATGGAAAAGCATACGGTATCTCGTCTTATAGGTTCGCCTCCGGGTTATGTAGGATTTGAGGAAGGCGGTCAACTTACCGAAAAAGTAAGGAGAAAACCTTATTGCGTAATACTTTTCGATGAAATCGAAAAGGCTCACCCCGATGTTTTCAATATTATGCTTCAAATACTTGAAGACGGTATTTTAACCGATTCGCAAGGGCGAAAGGTAGATTTTAAAAACACCGTAGTTATAATGACATCAAACATCGGAGCAAGGCTCATAACCGATAAAAAACTAAGTTTTGGTTTCGGTGATTCCGATGAAAATGCCGAAAATGAAAACATTAAAGAAAAAGTTTTGAATGAGTTAAAGGGTGCTTTTCGTCCTGAGTTTTTAAATAGGCTTGACGATATAATAGTCTTTACCAAATTATCAAAAGACGAAATAAAGCAGATAGCCAAAAATATGCTTTCAAATCTCGAAAGCAGACTTAAAGGGCTTGGTATAAGCATTACCTTTGATGATTCTGCTATCGAAAAATTAGCCGACGCAGGGTTTGACCCGATTTACGGAGCAAGACCTTTAAGGCGTGTAATACAAACTGAAATCGAGGATAAGTTAAGCGAAAAAATTCTTGACGGAAGTATAAAAAACGGGCAAAGTGTTACCTGCAAGTATAACGGTGAATTGTTTGTTTTTGAATAAAAAAATAGGGTGCCGACAGTATTGTCAGCACCTCATTTTTTATATTATAACACATAGAAAATAATTGAAATTGCTTGAAGAATACTTCCTAAATTTACAAATATATGGAATACTGAATGAAAATATCGCACTTTAGCACCTATGGAAAATAATACGGCACCTATCGTATACGAAATTCCCCCGGCTAAAAGCCATAAAAAGCCGTTAAAGGTTAATGCTTCTATTGTCGGTTTAAGTATTACAATTACGCACCAGCCCATACCGATGTAACATATCATAGAAAATATGTTGTAACTTTTTAAATCAATAGCATTGAGTGTGGCACCTAAAAGAGCAAAACCCCATTCTATTCCGAAAATCCACCAGGCGGCAACCGGATGTTTTAATCGTATCCCTGATAGTAGAATGGGGGTGTATGTTCCGGCAATTAAAAAGTATATTGTGCAGTGGTCTATAACCTGAAAAACCTTTTTGGCGGTTCCGACTCTCAGTCCGTGATAAATACTCGACATTGTAAAAAGGGCGATCAGAGTAAAACCGTATATGCTTCCCGATACTATGCCCCAAACATTATGATGTATGGATGCAACTATTATCGAAAACAAGGTTATAACTATTCCGATACCTCCGCCGACTATATGTGTTATCATATTGGCTTTATCTTCAAATACATTATAATTAGGCAACTGCCTTTGACCTAATGGTGTTCTTTTCATAAGATTCCTTCTTTCAGTATTTATTATAAAGTAAAATGATATTGCGGTCAATCTATGCTGTTTTTTAGTAACTCTACTTAATATAATTGGCATTCTACGAGCAGTAGAATCAAAGAAATCTAAATTATTACTTTGAAAATATTTAAAGTTATGTTATACTATATAAGTTATTATTTGTACCTATTGAAAGGATACGGTGAATCTATGGCAGAAACTATTTTAATACTTGATTTTGGCGGTCAGTATAAAGAATTGATTGCAAGAAGAGTCAGAGAGTGTAGTGTGTATTCCGTTGTAAAAGCAGGTGATATTACTCCTGATGAAGTTAAGCGGATAGACCCTATCGGAATTATTTTGACGGGTGGACCTAACAGTGTTTATTTAGATGATTCTCCTCGCTGTGATAAAGAGATATTTAATATGGGTATCCCTGTTTTAGGTATTTGTTACGGTGCGCAGTTACTTGCCTTTTCAGTCGGCGGAACAGTATCGCCATGTAATGTAAGCGAATACGGAAAAACAAAAATGAAGGTTGATACAAGTTCACCTTTATATCAAGGTCTTGATAAAGAGCAAATCGGTCTTATGAGTCATACCGACCAAATAACCGTTTTGCCTGACGGTTTTAAATCGGTTGCAAAAACGGATAATTGTCCTAATGCTTCTATTCAGAATACAAAAAGAAAACTTTATGCAGTTCAGTATCACCCTGAGGTTGAAAGTACGCCGAACGGCACTAAAATAATTCGTAACTTCCTTTATAATGTATGTAAGGCTAAGGGCGATTACAATCTTAAAAACCTTGAACAGGAACTTATCA
>DFHZ01000145.1 GCA_002371985.1 Ruminococcaceae bacterium UBA3710
GAACCATGTCAGGCGGGGAACCGAGCAGCATTAAGGAGTTTATCCCGTGCATATAGTAAATCGGCTCATTCGTGCGGCTTAGTATATGATTTATTTTTTTAGCATTAGTGGTGAGAATATGGCATATCAGGCTCTTTACAGAAAATACCGTCCGAAAACCTTTTCCGATGTTTACGGGCAGGAGCATATTACCGAAACTTTAAAATCAGAACTTTCTTCGGGCAAAATTGTTCACGCCTACCTTTTTACGGGAACAAGAGGAACGGGGAAAACCACCTGTGCAAAAATTCTTGCAAAGGCGGTAAACTGCTTGAATAATAACGACGGCGACCCTTGTGGCGAATGTGCTATGTGTACCGCTATTGCAAACGATGAAATTACCGATATTTGCGAGATAGACGCCGCTTCAAACAACGGTGTTGACGATATTAGAATTCTCCGTGAACAGGTTAATTTCAGCCCGTCGGCGGCAAAGTACAGAGTTTATATTATAGACGAGGTGCATATGCTGTCGGTGAGTGCCTTTAATGCTCTTTTAAAAACTCTTGAAGAACCGCCACCGCATGTTATTTTCATTCTTGCCACTACCGAAGTTCATAAACTTCCGGCAACAATTCTTTCCCGTTGCCAAAGATTTGATTTTCGCAGAATTGACCCTGAAAAAATCTGTGCAAGAATAAAATACATTGCTGATAACGAAGGTTTTTCCGTAACCGACGAAGCAATGAACCTTATCGCCGCCACTGCTGATGGCGGAATGAGGGACGCTCTTTCGATTTTGGACCTTTGTGCATCGGTTACCAAAGATATTACCGAAGACACGGTTGTAAGTGTTTGTGCAATGGCAGGAAACGATTATTTAATAAAACTTGCCGACTGCATTAAAGCAAAAAACACCGAGGATGCTTTGATGTTGCTTAACAGTCTTCATAATTCCTCTGTTGATATGTTAAGACTGCTCGGCGAACTTACAAATCATTACCGTGATTTAATGATAGCAAAAATAGTAAAAGACGATAATCTGCCGATAGTCTGCTCGACAAAGAAACTCGACCAGATTAAACTTCAAGCACAAAAATATGAACTTTCGGAAATACTTTCTATACTTGAAATTCTCCAAAACACTGCTCCGAAAATGCAAAACGGGAACCACAGAACAGAAATGGAAATGACCGTCATAAGGTTATGCAATCCGAAACTCGGCAACGATTTAGCCTCTCTTGAAGCGAGAATTTCGGCTCTTGAAACAAATAATATTTCAAAACAACCGATAATTAATCAACCGCCACACGAACAGCCGACAAATGAAACCGAGCATATAAAGGAAATTACCGAACCCGAAAAGGTGCCCGAACCTACCGCAAAACAAAGCGACGGTAATAATGCCGATACCCCTCTTGTAGAATGGGAAGATATTTTGGTGTTGCTCAAAAAAACCTGCCCTATTATAGCAGGAGTTTTAAAGGGCTCGACCGCATATATAAAGGGCGAACGCCTTTTAATAGACACTAAAAACGAACAGTTCCGTTCGCTTATAAACAGCGAAACCGCTACTTACAGGGACGCTATCAGGAAAGCCGCTTTTGATGTTTTGGGAACTACATATAAGTTAGGTCCTTATAAGCCTAAAAGCGAAGATGTAAAAGACGACCCGCTTAAAAGTTTTTCAAACAGACTAAAAGATTTAGAAAAATAAGGAGATTTATAAAATGAAAGTAAGAATTCCAAATTCCGGCGGTCCGGGAAATATGAACCAAATGCTGAAGCAAGCCCAAAAAATGCAGGAAGATATGGCAACCTTGCAGGAAGACCTCGAACAAAGGCAGTATTCCGCAACTTCCGGCGGTGGGGCTGTTTCCGTTACGGTTGACGGAAAGCATTTAATAAAGTCAATTAAAATTAACCCTGACATTATTGACCCGGAAGATGCAGAGATGCTCGAAGACCTCGTTACCGTTGCCGTAAACGAAGCCATTGATAAAGCAACTAAAACCGCCGAAGAAGAAATGGGTGCTATTACCGGCGGACTTAATATACCCGGTATGTTCTGATGAATTATAATATTATTCCGCTTAACGAACTTATAAATCAGTTTTCCCGTTTGCCCGGTATAGGAAAGAAAACCGCCGAGCGACTTTCTTTCAGCATTTTGGAGCAACCGCCCGAATATGCCGAAAACTTTGCAAAAGCACTGACCGAAGCAAGAGAAAAAATACATTTTTGCAAAGTTTGCCAAGCACTTACTGATTTAGACACCTGTCAGATTTGCGATAACCCGTCAAGGGACCATTCTACGATTTGCGTTGTAGAAGACCCTAAAGATGTTATGGCATTTGAGAGAATGAGGGAGTATAGTGGAGTTTACCATGTACTCCACGGTGTTATTTCTCCGCTTGACGGTATTACGCCCGATAAGTTAAGAATTAAGGAACTTATGTCCCGTTTGTCTTCGGGTGAAGTAAAGGAAATAATAATGGCTACTAACCCAACCGTTGAGGGCGAAGCGACTGCAAGTTATATATCAAGACTTGTAAAGCCGATGGGAATTAAGGTTACAAGACTTGCCTACGGTATACCGGTAGGCGGCGACCTTGAATATGCCGACGAATTTACCCTTGCCCGTTCGCTTGAAGGGAGAAACGAAATCTGATGGAACAAAAAAAGATAGACAGGATAAATTTTCTTGCAAAAAAGCAAAAGACAGAGGGTTTAACCGAAGAAGAAAAAGAGGAACAAAAGGTTTTAAGGCGGGAATATATTGACGCTTTTAAAGAAAGCCTTGTTTCCCAGCTTAACACAATTTATATCGTTGACGAAAAAGGCAACAAGAAAAAATTAGTACAGTAAGCATATAAAAAAAGAGGTATGAGAATTTTTCTCACATCTCTTTTTTGCTTATTAAAGATGTATCAAAATTATTTCGGCTTCGCCGGTAATCTCAAGACGCATTTTTGCAGGAACAAAAACGGCATAGCCTTTTAATACCCTGACCGTACTGTCAAAATCGGAAAGCAAAAAATCATTTTCCTTTGCAAAAACAATCATAAAACTTTTTTCTTCGTATATTCCTGTCCTGCCGTTTAGTTTTAAGTTTTCGGCTTTTATTTCATTATCTGAAATAATGCCGTTTACTACACCAAACGGATAAATGACGGTATCTTCGCCGTTTTCGGCGGTCGTTAAATTCGGTTCAATTCTCGAAATCAAGTTTTCGACTATATCTTTTGAGCGAAAAAAAGATGTGTTTATCCCGTTTTCACCAAATGCTTTTTTGCCGAAATTCTGCAAAACCTCTTTGATTTCAAATCCGTTGTATTCGCCGTTCAAAACAACTGCGTCCCCGACATTCCTTAATATATACGAAATTGCATTTTTTTCGTTTGCGGTCATTTCTTCTGAAAATTTTAACAATAAAGGATACATTTTTTCGCCCCTTTCCCTTTTATGTTTTTAATATATCACACATTTTGCACTTTTTCAACAAAAAAACGCCCCACAAAAGTGAGGCGTTTTCGACAATCTAAAAACTTATAAAGACACACCGGGTGTTTCTATTTCCGAATAAACTATATTATATCCGAAAGAAGAATTTTCATTTGGAACAAACAGCGAATTTGCTTTGTAAACATCTTTGTTTCCATCGTGATAAAAAACCGTTACATCGGTGCGAACCGATATAGTTCCGTCTTCATTGTTTTTTATCGAAATATTTTTGTGATTATACCTCGTAAAGCCACCGGCAACAACAAAAACATATCCGTCTTTGTGAGGATACTGAGAATTAAACTCAGAAAGGTCCACAACATCTATTCCATACATATTGTTTACAAAATCGGTTACTAAGTTTTCTTTTATATAGTCATCATTTTTATAAGACAACAACGCATTCATAGAAAGATTAACAACATCGTCGGCATTATCGAACGCAGAGCCGTACACAAAATTATGATTAAGCATACTAAGCAGGTTTAACTCGGTTTGGCTAAGCGAGGTCGACTTATCGGAAATAATATCAACCGTTTTTTCGTCCGATTTTGCAGAGATAAGCATAGAGGAACATATAACAACGGCACAAATCAAAGAAATTACAACAATAAAGCCTTTTTTCATACATATCCTCCTCAACTTATTTTACAATTTTATTATATACATAAGTTACTGCAAATTCCAAATACAATTCGGTTACAAATTATTTCAGATTTGTTACCGAAAATAAAATATTTGTCTAATAAAGTCTTATTGGTTTGGTTAGTATCGACAAAATTCGATTTTTTATAACATTTTTATAAAAATTTTAAAAGTTATTCAAAATTTTTAGTTGTATTGCAATATAAACTGTGGTATACTTTTAATATCAAATAAACATTTTTTGTTTATCAAGTTAGGAGAGCGCAAAGGAATTGAAAGAATATTTTACCAAAAATATTAAAAACATCGCTATACTCGGACATAGTAATTCAGGAAAGACAACCTTAGCCGATTCATTGCTGTTTTACGGCAAAGCAACCGATAGAATAGGCTCAACTTCCGAAGGGACTGCGGTTTTAGACTTTGACCCCGAAGAAAAAAAGCGGGGTTGCTCGGTTCAGACATCTGTTTTTGCTTTACCTTTTAATGATTATAAACTTAATATAATTGACGCACCGGGACTTTTCGATTTTGCAGGTGGGGTAACCGAGGCTATCAGTGCCGCAGATTCGGTTGTTATCGCAATTTCCGGAAAATCAGGACTTACAAACGGTGCTAAACAAGCATTTGAGAAAGCCAAAAAGCAGAATAAAAGCATCGGATTTTTTGTCGGTAAACTCGATTCTTCCCATGCTCATTTTTATAGGGTTATTTCTGCCCTTGTTGCCAACTACGGTTCGCTGATTTGCCCTGTAACCGTTCCTTATATTGAAGAGGAAACAGTCAAGTGCTATGTAGACCTGATTGAAAACAAGGCATATTCCTATAACGGTTTTGACGCAACCGAAACGGCTTTGCCCGATAGCACCGAAATAGGTCAAATGAGAGATATGTTGCTCGAAGCGGTTGCAAGTGTCGAGGAATCTCTTATGGAAAAATACTTCGGCGGAGAGCAGTTTACAACCGAAGAAATAGTTTCCGCCCTTAAAAAGGGTGTTAAATCAGGAGAGATTTGTCCCGTTTATTGCGGAGTGCAGCAAAAAGGCGACGCCATTCCTCTTTTTGCAAACGGAATAGCGGAGATTATGCCGAGTGCCGGCGAAGCGTCATTCACTTTGTCAGACGGTAAAACCGAAACATTTAATTCCGAAAAAGAAAATGCACTTTTTGTGTTTAAGACGATCGCCGACCCGTTTGTCGGAAAACTCTCATATTTCAAGGTTTTATCGGGCTTTGTAAGTTCGGATATGAAACTTAAAAACAGTCGTACCGGCGAAGAAGAGAGAATAACAAAGGTTATGTGGCTTAAAGGCGGAAAGCAGGAAGAAGCAGATAAGGTTTTCGCCGGTGATATTGCCTGTGTTTCAAAACTCGGCGATGTTATGACAGGTGATACGCTTTCTTCAAGCGGTACAATTTCCGTTAAATCTCCCGAATTTCCGAAACCGACCTTAAAAACCGCCATATATCCTGCAAACAAGGGCGACGAAGAAAAGATAAATTCAGGTCTTAACAGGCTAATGGAAGAGGATAAAACGATTAGCCTTTATTCTGATACCGAAACAAAAGAGCAGGTTATTTCAACCCTCGGCGAACAACATCTTGACCTTATTGTTTCAAAACTTAAATCTAAATTCGGTACAGATGTAGTCCTCAAAGAGCCTAAAATTGCATACAGGGAAACTATAAGAAAAGCCGTCAAAGCTCAGGGCAGGCATAAAAAACAGTCCGGCGGACACGGTCAATTCGGCGATGTAATAATCGAGTTTGAGCCTTGCGACAGCGACGAACTGATATTTGAAGAAAAGGTGTTCGGCGGTGCCGTTCCCAAAAACTTCTTCCCTGCCGTTGAAAAGGGACTGAGAGAAAGTACCGCCAAAGGTGTTCTTGCAGGTTTCCCGATGGTCGGTATAAAGGCGACGCTTGTTGACGGCTCCTATCACCCCGTAGACTCTTCCGAAATGGCATTTAAAATGGCGGCTTCTATCGCCTTTAAAGAGGGTGTATCACAGGCAAATCCCGTTTTGCTTGAGCCAATCGGTACGCTTAAAGTTTTGGCATCCGACGATGTTTTAGGCGATATAATCGGAGATATAAACAAGAGAAGAGGTCGCATTATCGGTATGAACCCTATAGGAAATATGACCCAAGAGATAATCGGTGAAGTTCCGATTGCTGAAATGTCCGACTTCTCGACCGCACTTCGTTCAATAACGGGTGGCAGCGCCGAATTTGACCTTGATTTTGTAAGATACGAAGATGTTCCGCAAATGATAGCAGATAAAATCATCGCCGAAAGAAAATCGGAATAGTAGAAAACAGCATAATAATATAATTAAAATCGCAACACCGCCGACAGTAAAAACTGTCGGCGGTGGTTTCTGTTTTATAATTGTATAACTAAATAATGCAATTATTTATGCAAGACAAAAAACTAAGCAAAAACTTCCCCTTAGAAGATAAGGAATATTTATTTGTGTATACCTCTAGTATAAAGTACAATACCAACCATAGTTACCAGTTTCTTCAGTCCCATCCATATATTCCAAAGCTATATCACTAATATAAAGTTTATAACATGTCTGCCCATAACCTATAACCAGATCTCCATTAATCGCAAATTCTTCGTTTGAATTAAACGGTCCTGTTAATCGGATAACCATAAAATCTTTTCCTCTAATATCATCATATACGGGATCGCCAACTGAATTTTCAAAATTAAAGGTAATAGAACAATATTTTACGGTTTTCCCCGAGATGTTCTTAGCTCTAAAATAAGGACAAATACCACCTGCAGAGTTTATAGAAAAATTAAAATCTAAAGGTTTTCCAACTCTCTGGTTCATATCAATTTTATTTACTTCTCCACATCTTGTGCAAACTCCATTTATAAATTCGTGTCCAACCTCATCACAAGATGATTCCTGCAATGAAGTGTCTTCGTCATTTGCAATTTTTTCAACATCATTATCATCAACTTTTGATTCGATTGAACAAGAACACAAAAACAAACAAAAAGATAACATAAATGTAATTAACAAAAATAAAACTTTTTTCATTTCTAATTTCTCCTGTAATTTAGCATTTCTTTAAACATATTGTCTTTTCATTGATCTCAATTCTATAACCATACTTTTTTGCCAATTTTGCAAATGCCGAATTTGTTTTTAAGTAATATATATCTTTAGGCATTTCTCTTTTGGTACTTTTCATATACTGGCTTTCCGTAATTGAAAAATCTTCATTTGCTTCTAACAATGGTATAATTTTAGAAAAATTAATAGGATTTGACATTAATCTACCTCCTTCCTCATAGTAATTATAGACATTTTTTGTCTATTTGTCAATAGACGGTTACTGTCTATCATATAATAATATCGGTGATAACTATGATATTAAGTTTGGGTGAAAAAATACGGCGTTTAAGAGAAGAAAAGGAATTAAATCAAACCGAACTTGGCAAAGAACTTAATATGACGCAAAGAAAAGTGTCATATATTGAGTGCGGAAAAAACGAGCCTTCGATAGACGATATAAAAGCATTTTGCGAATTTTTTCAGGTTTCTGCCGACTACTTAATAGGAAACAAAAAAGGATTAAATTATCCCGATAGATAAACCGCCGAACAGTAATTAAAACTGTCGGCGGTGTTTTT
>DFHZ01000141.1 GCA_002371985.1 Ruminococcaceae bacterium UBA3710
AATAACCAACAGAAAAGCCAGTTCCATCAACGAATCTTGAATTAAGATATATTTTTTCATCTGTGGCAAATTTCGAATAATCTGTTATAAAATAATAATAACCTTCAAAACTAACCAATTGATACTGCATTAACTTTTGACCGTTTCTATAGAAAGATCCATCTATATTTGGACCATCCGGATAAACCGGAGGATTGATCATTTTGCCTGTCTCATCAAACTGATAGAAACCGGGTAACAACAAACCATTTGGACGGGTAACATCATAGTTTCCGGTAACGGCTTCATAACCACTTGCAATATAATAGTAATCGTTGCCGTCTTTTACAAGACCTGCATTCACCGGAACGCCGTTTTTCAGATATGTTGTTTGAGTTTTGCACTTAAATATGCCTGTATAGTTATCACCAGGCGAATACTTACCAACGAGTACGCCGTCATCTGAAAACTCACAAAGAATTGCTTTACCTGTTGTATTAACCAATACTGAATAGTCTTCATATCTATGGCTTTTCGCATCAAATGCGTAAATTTCATCATTTATTGCGACCCAAGTGAAGTTTGAAAGCTGGCTTCGTTTAATATATTTTACATGTTCTGGACCGTAATAATATTTCATTCCGGTTCCATCAGATTTCCAAACACCTTGAACTAAACCGTCAACAAATGTATATTCAACCTTTACTCCATTAATTGTAAAAGTGCGTTTTCCGTTGATTCCTTCATAGGTTTCTTCGTCAAAATAATACCATCCATCTGTATTGGTAACCAAAGAAAGATTAATATCAACACCGGTATATTTTGTTGTGTCAATAGCAGTTTCAGCCGCTTCGTCAAGACGCCATCCTGAAAGAAGTGTACCGGCAATCATATAATAGGTTTTGCCGTCCACAATCGTGATTCCGTTTCCGGTAACCTCTTTACCACAAGTACATGCCAATTTATTGCCTACAACTCCAAATGTATGACCGGTTGCAGGAATTGTTGTACCCCAATCAACAACAGAGTTACATACTTCACAGAAGGTTCTGCCGGTGTATCCATCTTCGGTACAGGTAGGAGCCTTGTCGGCAATTGCCTTGGCTGTGTGAATATGAGTAGAGCCGTGAGTAGTTAAATAAGTGGCATCCATATAATAGCGTGCCGTATACATTTCAGTAGAGACACTAAATTCTTCGTTGGAGAAAGTTTCGGTCGAACCGTCAGTAAATGTAACAAGTCCTTTGTCAACATCTAATGTAAGATTATGACCCCAGAACTCATGAGTTGCCCAATACTGTGCAGCAGTCTTGCCGGGTACATGAATATCGTTATCATAGTCAAGAATGCGTACAGGAATCTTCGCAAGAATTGCTGTGCCTGTCTGATCACTGAAACCGGTGCGAGTAAATGTTATAGTAGCAGTATTGGAATCTTCATCGATCGTGTAAGAAGCAGTGAAGCCCTCCGCAAGTACCATATGGTCAAGTTGCCAATGGTTCACGCTGTTCATATCAATGACAGTTTCAACAGACTGAATTGTATCAATAGCAGTCGTTTTAAGGTTCATCCAGTAAACAGAACCAAAGAGAATCTTATCAAGCGTCGGATCAGCAGGTACAAACTGCACTTTGGCCGCTTTTTTACCGGATTCAACCTTGAATACACGAATCATTACAGCGGTATTACCGGCATTATCGGTGATTTCAAATCTAATTCTGTGATAACCGTCAGCAACTGTAACATTCTTAGCAGTCATAACACCGCCAGAATAAGAAACAGGTATTTCAACACCGTCAATAGTAGCCTTTGCACTTGAAGCATTAATGCCGGAAATCGTAGTCAGAGGATGTTCAACCTTATTTGCATCAACTTTAACAGTTGCATCGGCAACATTGGATGTGAATGTTAAAGTGTTGGATGTAGTAGTAGGAGCCTCACGCTTTCCAAGTGCAGCACCGTTCATATAAATCTTATCAAATACTGGTTTTTCTCTGTCATCAACAGCATCTGAATAGTCAACAGTGAAATTATCAAGATAGAAAGTATAGGGACCTATAACGGTTTTTCCGTCAAGAATCGGGTTGTTCTTTGCTCTGGCAAATATAAACGAAATAAAGAAGTCGCCTTTTGCACCACCGGCACCGGTGCTGGGATCCTTAACAAATTGCATTGTATCTTTTAATGCAATCTTCTCATACTGACTGAGATCCATCTCAAGATAGTACCAACCGGGTTCGTCTACACTTTCATGGACTTGATTCGGGAATGCAGGCGGCATAGAAACAAGACACTGAGAATCGTATGTACCGTTACCGTCTGTATCAGCCATATAGTTACCCTGAGCCCAAAGTTGGATACAATCGTCAGGAATGTACATCCAGAAGCCTAATGAACGAGCATTTTCAAGTTCAATGGCACTGCCGTCAATACCAAGTCTAATCCAGCCATATTCAGCGGAGTGGGACAGTTTAGAAGAAAGACCATTTAGTTCAAGACGCATAGAATAGTTGCCGTCATGAACTTTACCATTGGTTTTATCAGCCAAGGAGAGAGCCATGTCATAATCCCAAATTGTGCCTTTTCTGTTGTCAATCACATTCCAAATATCAACATCAGACTGTCCACCTTCAAAGTCGAAAAGAACATCAGAGCCTTTACCGAGTTTAAGAGTAAAGTTCAATGTTGACTTACTGCCGATATTAAGAGTAGCAGTTACATTACTGGAGATATTTGCAGGAGCATTCGTTTCGCCAACGGCATTAAAATTCAAACCGTTGAATGTACCAAGTGCCGGATTGTCGGTAGTGAATGAAATGTCATCCGGACCAAGACCGATTTCGTTTAACCCGTTATTAACAGTCGCTTTGATAGGAATGCGAACAGTCTTACCATAAGGAATTGTAACAACAGACTGGTTAAGAGATATTGCATCAGGAGTAGCAATATTTATTACATGCTCACCTACAACATTATCTTTGTAAATCATTTGTGCAGTTACAGTTCCTTCGGTTCCGTTCGAAGTAAAGACACCATTAGAAATGTAACCCATACCGTTTTCCTTGATAGTCCAAGAAACATCTTCCGGAATATCAACTTTGGCACCTGAAGCATCGATACCGATAGCGTCAAAATTTACGGTGCTTCCGGGAGTATAATAATCATAATCAGAAGAAATAGTAGCATTAGATAACTCACCATCAGCCGGTGCATTAGAAATTACCATAATTGTTGATGTAACAGGTCTTTCACCACCGTCAGACAACGAACATGTAACCTTTAAATCTTCACCGGGACGCTGAGAACAGAATGTAGTAGATCCGCCACCGTCTTGATTGCAGGCATAAATACAACCCATTCTTATCATGTAGTCAGCCATTTCATACATAGTAAAACCGGTTGAGAATGGAGCCTGATCACCATCCGATACTGAAATTATTACTTCGCCCTCTGCGGTAATGCCGACAAAAGTTCTCGAAGCAATACCTGTACCATGATCTTTACCGTATTGGTTGACAGGGTTTCCGTTTGCATCGGGTTTTACCAACCACTGCCAAGCAGGGATAGCATTCTGTTCCCAACCTGTAAGCGGACTGTCTAATCTACGCATAAGAACTTTAGGAATGTTATCAGGTCTTGGTTCACCTGTTATAGGGTGATTATCATAATTTATAACAAGAATAGCATCGCTTCCGTTTTTGCTCATACCATAAGTAGGACCATTACTGTTTTGATAGTGATATCCATTCAAAATAGCATATGCCAACGGCTCACCTATAAGTTCAGGATGATTTACATAATAGGCTTCGGTATACCAACTTAGTGTTGCATTAGTTGCAGCAACAACATTACCGTAACCAAGTTTTTCGGCATTGAGTGCCTGTTGAGATACGGTTTGTGTACCATAACTACCGGCTTTCGGAATCATACCCTTATAACCCGGAATTATATTTGTATAAGGGTTGTTCATATCGACAGTTACGGAATGCACAACCTGTCTTCGTGTACCGGCAGTGTTGTTGATAACAACTTCCGCTTCCTTAATACCGGGGGCGAGCTGCCAGTTTTTTTGGGAAATGAGCTTGTAATAGTCATCATTTGTGGCATTTTCATTATAATTTGTTGCAAAGATGTTGATTGAAAATGCACTTAACATCATAACAACCGCAAGTATCATTGCCAAAAGTTTTGTTAGTGTTTTTTTCATAGTCTTTCTCCTTTTTTATTTATATAAACTTGTTTTACAAGATTACATACAAAATAGTTTTTTCAGTAAATATTACTTTACATTTATATTTCTGAATACAAGATAATAACTTTTCCTTATAAAAGGTCTTATTTTCCCGAATGCCGTTAAAATAAATAGTTTTATATTATCAAGAGGCGTTGGTTTGATAACGCCTTTAGCATTTTCTTTACACTTATTCACTAAATCTCTTTTTCCGTAATGAGCCCACCTATATGCGTAAGCAAGAACAAAATTATATTCTTTACTGCTTAGAGGGGTAATAATCGGCAAAATGCTTTCGCACTCAATTTTCGCTTCTGCAGTAAACAAAGAACTTCCTGTTTGGGTCAACTGCTTTCCATGAACTCTGTTTACAACATCTCTTTGATGCGAATATAGCAAATTAGTTTTGTTTGAAAATATTATTTTCCACATTTGCGTATCTTGCAAATACCTAAGACCTTCATTAAACAAACCTGCTTTAAGAATAACTTGTTTTGGAATTAAAAAAGCACATCCGTTATAAGAGCCGTTTTTCAAAACATCGTAAAGAGCATCTTGCCAGGCTATAAAGCCCTCTTTAAAACGATGCTTACCCGAACCGATTATCTTAGAGTCGGAATTCATTAAATCGTATTCGCACAAAGCAACTATTGAATCATCGAAATTATACTGTTTTAAAATACTGACTTGATTTTCAATTTTCCCGGGAAGATAGATATCATCGTGTGAAAGCCACGAAAAATAATCGCCTTTCATCTCTTTAATTCCGAAATTAAGTGCAGATGAAACTCCACCGTTTTCTTTTTCAAAGTATTTGATTTTATCACCGTACGAAAGGGCTACTGATTTTGTTTTTCCTTCATCGCATGAGCCATCATTAACTACAATAATTTCTTTGTTTTCATAAGTCTGCGAAATAGCACTATCAATGGCTTCTTTTAAGTATTCGGAGCCGTTGAAAACAGGAATTATAATTGATACAAGCGGGTAGTCCATATAAACCTCATTTTATGATTCATTAGCAATATCGTCTGCATATTTAATAGCATCATTTTCAAAAATAAATTTTGCGTTAATGTTATTAAACATTTTCATAATGATTTGCTTTTCCATATTCATAAGCTCTGTATTTTTAAGAGAGTCATTAAAAAACGAAAAAGCATCCAAGGTTGGTGATTTAGCGTAATAGAGTAAATAATCGTTGAGTAATTGAACTTTCTCAAACTCTTTTTCAGTAATTGTTTTTGTCAAACTCTCTCCTTTTAAAAGCCAAAATAAAGAGTTGATTTTTTCGGATTTCTCAGAAAATATACAATTACCCTTTTTTAAAGAGTTGCCATAGTTACGATAGGAATCAGTATACGGTATCGGCCAAATGTTTACGCCGTCTGTTACAGCAACATCTTCGGAAATAAGAACTGCGTTATAATCTTTTACGAGTTTTAGACTTGTAAGAGATTTTCCGGTATTAGGCGAAGCAATCATAACAACCGTTTTACCGTTATTAAGTTTAACAGCCGAGGAATAAATAGGCATAAAACCATTTTCGAGTAACAAAGCCGTTGCAAAATCAAAAAGTATATAATACATCGGATGTAAATGCATAAATTTAAACTTTACATACTTTAAATGGTTTTTTCCTATGACAACGCTAAGCGTATTTTTATTCCTTGAAATCTTGTAAGCAATACTTCCTAAAAACTTGATACTTTTATTGAATATAATGGTGTTGCTGCCGTAATCTCCCCAAAAATCACCGAATCTATCTTTAAAATTTACGCATTCACCGGCAATTTTTTTGTCTTTGTCTAAAACCACTTGCAATTTTATAAGACATTTATCATACAAATTTTTACTAACCTCAGGTGCGTTTCTACCCAATACCCAACTAAAATTTTCATACGAAGTTTCTACACCTATAAGATCAGGACAAAACACATAATATTTTATCATAAAACCTACCTGTAGTATATTTCTAACATTTTTTTATTGATAATATCTACATCAAAATTTTTAGCAGTTATCATTCCGGATTCACCGAATGATTTTCTTGTGCTATAACTTTTAAGTTTATCAATTGCATCTGCACAGTCATAAAGATTTGTGATTATGAACGCGTTCACATTGTTTTTAGCATAATTTTTCGTACCACGATTATCAAGGCAAATTAACGGAAGTCCGGCAGCCATACCTTCAATTGCCGCAAGACCCAAACCCTCACGAATAGATGGGAATGCATTTATATCGGCAATTTTATATAGTTGTTCAGTATCTTCGCGATATCCCAAAATATGAACTTGGCTTTCAACACCCAATTCATAAGAAAGATTTTTCAAATAATCAGATAAAGGCCCTTCACCGGCAATCATATAATGAACATTTTTATCATTTAACTCTGCCAAAGCACGAATAACAATCTGATGATTTTTGTTTTTATTGAGTTCTCCTACCGACAATATCAAAAATGCGTCTTCCGGTATTCCAAGTTCCTGCCTTTTTTCTGCACGGTCAACAACCGCATTGGCAAATTTGTCTACATCAATTCCTACACCGGGAACATATTCAACTCTTTTTGCCTTCATTCGCTTTTTTGCCAAACTCTCATCTTCGTGATTTATCGTAATAAGAATATCGGTAAACTTTGAACAATATTTTTCTATAGGATAATATATCAACCAATTTATTAAAGGTGCACCTTTATAAAAGTGAAAACCGTGTGCCGTATAAAATACCCTTAATCCTTTTTTTCTGAAACCTTTACAGGCAATTCGTGTACATGCTCCTGCGACAGGAGTATGGCAATGAACAATATCATATTTATTATCCGAAATAATCTTTTTTAATTCCTTAATCGCTTCAAGATTTCCTTTGCTGAAAGGCGATCTTGAGCAATTAATCTGATATACATTACAACCTAATTCACGGTAAAACTCGTCAACTTTATATTCAGATTCATTACAAGCAATGTCAACTGTATTACCGTCATCTACCAATTTTTTTACAAGATCTTTAAAAAAAATCATTGTAAGACCTATTGTAGTTACATATAAAAATCTCACTTAATTCTCCTTGCAGGAACTCCGATAAATGTTCCCTTTTCTTCAATTTCAGAAACAACTACAGCCCCTGCTCCGATTATGGTATCGCTGTGAATTTTGATATTGTTTATTACCGTAGAACCGGCACCGACAAATGTTCTTTCACCTATAACAACATTACCTGCCAAGTGAGCACCAACACTTATATGACAATAGTTCTTTAAATTCGAATTATGGTCAACAGAACTGCAAGTATTTACTATTACACCTTTTCCGACAACTACTTTGGGATTTATTACAGAACCAGCCATAACTACGGTTCCGACACCGATTTCAGCAGTTTCTGAAACAACACTCTTTGGATGAATAAGAGTTGCCAATGTGCCATTTAAAGATATAATTTTCTTAATAAAACTTTCTCTGACTGAATTATCACCTATAGCAACAAAAATATCATATTTATCAATAAATAATGGTAAATTTTCGGTTGTCCCCGATACATCTACAAGAGCATTAGGACTGTCGTCTAAAAAAATTATATTTTTATAACCTACAAGTTTCGCTATTTCAGCACACACCAAACTATGTCCGCCGGCACCGACAATTACAATATCTTCTTTCATCAATTAGTCGCCACCGTTTCTTTAGTTCCGGAAAATTCTTTCATAGTTTCATCAATTCCGGCATTTATACCGCTATGTTTCAAAACATTTTTTATAGTCATAAATAAGATTTTCATATCAAGTGAAAAACTTACATTATCAACATACCAAATATCTCGCTCGAATTTTTGTTCCCAAGTCAGTTCATTACGACCGTTAACCTGAGCCCAGCCTGAAATACCGGGACGAACATCATGTCTTCTCATTTGTTCGGGAGTATAAAGAGGTAAATATTTCTCTAAAAGCGGACGGTTGCCTATAAAAGACATCTCGCCTCTTAAAATATTATAAATTTGCGGTAATTCGTCAAGACTCAACTTTCTGATTATCGCACCCGTTTTGGTCATACGCTCCATATCAGAAAGTTTTTTTCCGTCCTTTTCGGTTTCAACACGCATTGTCCTGAGTTTATATATATTAAAAATCTTTCCTTTATATCCAGGGCGTTGTTGAACAAAAAAAGCCGGACCTTTTGACTCTATCTTAATTGCAAAATAACAGATTGATACAAGCACCAGTGCAGGAATTGAAAGTACCAATGCTAAAAACAGGTCTAAAACTCGCTTAACATACCTGTTATAAAAACCTGCACTACCCTTTTTTATCAAAGCATACACCTTCTATAGAATTTCAAATGTGTTAAATCATCAAGTAGTTATCGGTCGAAACACTTTCGGATAATTTTAATGATTATATCTTGTTCTTCCGCAGTCATTTTGTTATCACTCGGCAAACACAGTCCTCGGTTAAATATATCGGCTCCGACATCTGAAACCTTTCCGTTATTTGTAATGAACTCGTTCATACGGTAAATAGGTTGCAAATGCATAGGCTTCCATATAGGACGGCACTGAGCATTATGGGACATCAACTGCTGATAGATTTCGGTCGGACAAGTTGTACCGGGAACTTCCTTATGATAGGAAGCCTTTTTATCTGTACGAACCTGTTCACACATTGCCTCTTTATCAATTAAAATACAACTTAACCAGAAATTAGGTTCCATAATTGATTCAATATATGGGTTCATCGAAACCGGAAGGTCTTTAAATGCTTCTTTATATCGCATATAAATTGCCTTTTTTTGAGCAATATGATCGCTAAGATATGGCAACTGTCCACGAACAACACCGGCGACAATATTACTCATACGGTAGTTATATCCAAGTTCTTCATGCTGATACCAAGGTGCATCCTCACGACTTTGCGTTGACCACTTTCTTACCTTATTGGCAACATCTAAATCGTCGGTCAAGAACATTCCGCCTGCCGAACCGGTTATAATTTTATTACCGTTAAATGAAATTGCATTATATTGACCAAAAGTGCCGGTTTGTTTTCCTTTATATGTAGCACCCAAAGATTCCGCAGCGTCTTCAATAAGAATTGCACCGTGCAAATCACAAATATGCCTGATTTCGTCGAGTTTCGCAGGAGTTCCATAGAGATTTGCAAGTACGACCACCTTTACATCAGGATGAATTTTAAAAGCCTTTTCGAGGGCTTTAGGGTCCATATTCCAAGTTTCATATTCGGAATCGATGAACACCTGGACTGCACCTTCATAAGAAACAGGATTTACCGTAGCATCAAAAGTTAAATCGGAACAAAAAACTTTATCGCCGGGTTTAACTCCTGCTACTCTGATTGCTAAATGAATTGCAGATGTACCGCAGTTTAATGCAACAGCATACTTACTGCCGGTAAGTTTACAGATTCCCCTCTCGGCTTCGTCAATGTTTTCGCCGATTGTCGACATCCAGTTTGTATTATAGGCTTCTTCAATATATTTGATTTCATCGCCGTGCATTGTAGGCGACGAAAGCCAAACAGTTTTTTCAAAAGCCGGAATGTCCGAAATAACCGTAGATGTATTGTCGATTTCAATATCGGTGATTTTCCTTTTTTCAGGTGTATAAATATTATCCATTTTTTCCCTTTGCTAAAAATAATTATTCTAATGGTTGATAGAATAGGTCGATAACCAATTCATTTAAACTATCGTAATCCGGATAAAACTCAATATGATTATTTCGGATTTTTGTTTCTCCATCTATAGTTTTTATATCGTTAATCTTATATCCGCTAATACTTTTAACGAGTTTTTGAAATCTCTTGACACTGTAATCTGAGAGTATATATTCTGCCATTGCAGGATATGAATGCACAACAAAATTTTCGTCATTGTTTATGCGATAAATTGTTTTTTCCACAAGTGCCTTCATATACTGCCTTTGGCGATTCATTCTGGCAATATTGCTGCTATCTTCAAGTCCTGCTCTTGATTTAACATAGTTAAGAGCCTGATCTCCATTCAAATTAACGGTTGAGCCTTTAATCAGAGTATCGTCCACACCTGTAAAATCATCAAGGACTTCAATTTCAACACCGCCGAGAAGATCATTATAAATTCCTACCGCATCAAGAGACAAGGATACAAAATGCTTGATTTTCACTCCAAATAATAATGAGGAAACAGATTGGAGCGTATTATAACAACTCATTTCTTTGCCGTTACCGTATGCGTGAGAAAGACAAATTTGCTGATTAACAGTATCAATTTTTTCCCCTGTTACACCGAGAACACTCATATCGACCATGGTATCACGATTTATATGTAAGCAATCGCATACTTTATTATCATTATCCAAAATACAGAGCATTAAAAAGTCGGCTTGTTGATCATTGTTAAACGATTCATATTCGTTATACTCTTTAAATTTATCAAGACCAATCAGAAGGAAAGTCTCTATATTATCTTTAAGAACATAGTCAGTTCCTTTGAATGTAACGACATTATCTTCCGTCTCATTCTTTTGCTCAAAAGTGGCATACTTGCTATCAAACTTAATTAGAACAAAAGATAAAGCGACTAATAATACAGATAATAAAACTACTATAAAAAACTTTACCGTTTTCCCCTTAATTTTCATAAATCAAAAAAGTTTAGTCTATCTGCTTTTTTGAAGTTAAAGCCAAACCAAGAAACGCTAAAGCCGAAAGAGCGGTTATAATAGCCAAAGCATTAAAATCATAATCGCCTGTTTTAGGTGATGAAGTGCTTACGGTGTTATTAACTACAACTGCATAAGGAGCAGCATAATCAAATGTGAAAGAAAGGTTATTATTAAGCAGTTTCGCATCTTTCACTATTTCCCAAGAACCGCTGTTATTTAATTTCATTAAACAAACGAAATTCTTTGCTGTTTCATTTGACAAAAGAATGTTATAAGTCTGACCGTTTGATAATACTATGGTACCGTCGTCATTCTTAATATGCAAATCAAAAAGATTACTTACGGCAAGATTAGTTCCACTCACTTGATTTTTTGCTGCTATATCAACAAGATTCGAGTTGAGTTTAGTTAAATCTTTATTAGAAACAATATCGGAATATGCCTTATCCATATTGGCCTTTAACTGGTCATTCAATGTATTTCTAAGTCCATAAGGAACAATAACTACCGTATTGCCGGAATTGACAATATTAGTGTTACTTCCCGTAGGTACAACAGAAATAAGTGTTGGTGCCTGATTAAGTTCACTACTTGAAACAAATGCTCCATCAATAGCAAAAGCAGTTAAACCAAGAACGGAAACGAGAACAAGTGTTAAACAGAAAACTAACAATTTTTTCATTTTTAAATCTCCTTT
>DFHZ01000129.1 GCA_002371985.1 Ruminococcaceae bacterium UBA3710
TGCCTATTCCAGCACACTCGCAAATATATCTGTTTTTGACCGACCTCAGTATTATATCACTAAGGAAACCGAATGTCAATAAATATTTTTCCTTTAAAGAAAAAAATTATATTTTTATAAAACGAATAAAAAAACATTTCAAATTTCCAAAATATGTAGTATAATAAAACTGAATAGAAAAACGAGGGGGAAAACAATGAAAACAGATTTCAGTGTTTCCTTGGCACAAATAATTAAAGAACTGTCTTTGGAAGTAGTCTATGTGCCTATGGATGAAAACAAAATTTTAATCTCTTCAAACGAAACAAACCGTCCCGGTCTTCAACTTGCAGGGTATTTTGAATACTTTGACGCAAGAAGAATTCAGATATTCGGAATTAGTGAGATAAGTTACTTAGAGAATATAGATAAGAGCAGAGCCGAGAAAATAATGGATGCTTACCTCTCAAAGAAACCTGCTGCAATAGTAGTTGCGAGGGGTCTTGAACTTGACGAAGAATATGTAGAAATGGCTAAAAAATACGGTGTACCGATTTTAAAGACCAAGGATACGACATCGGGGTTTGCGTCGGCTCTTATAGCATTTTTGAATCTCGAATTGGCTCCGAGAATTACAAGACACGGCGTTTTGATTGAGGTTTACGGCGAAGGTATTCTTTTACTTGGAGAGAGTGGAGTCGGTAAGAGCGAAACGGCGATAGAACTTGTCAAAAGAGGTCATCGACTTATTGCAGATGATGCTGTTGAAATTCGCAGGGTATCAAGTAAATCTCTTGTCGGCAGTGCTCCTGAAAACATAAGGCATTTTATAGAACTAAGAGGCATAGGCATTATTAATGCAAGCAGAATATTCGGTGTGGGTGCTGTAAAACTGACCGAAAAAATTGACCTTGTTATCAATCTTGAGCATTGGGACTCAAATAAAAACTACGACCGTATGGGTCTTGAGGACCAAACAACCGAAATTTTAGGACTTACCGTTCCTGCAATGACGGTACCTGTTAAACCGGGAAGAAATTTAGCGGTAATCATAGAAGTTGCTTCGATGAATAACCGCCAGAAGAAACTCGGATATAATGCCGCAATGGACCTTCTCAAAAAACTCGGTATGCAGGACGAACTGAATTAAAAGGGTAAAAGGAGAATAAAAATGTATAGACTGGGAATAGATTTAGGTGGAACAAATATTGCGACCGGTGTAGTTGACGAAAATTTTAAAATCATAGGCTCAGGTAAGGTTAAAACTAATGCACCGAGACCTGCCGAAGAAATAGTAGATGATATGGTAAAATCGGCTTTAATGGCAGTTAAAGACGCAAATCTTACAATCAACGATATAGATTCCATAGGTGTAGGCACACCGGGCTCTGTGGTTCAAACTACGGGTGTTGTAACTTATTCAAATAACCTTGGATTTTATAATCTTCCTCTTGCAGAAATGCTCGAAAAGAAGCTCGGCAAAAAGGTTTATATAGAAAACGATGCAAATGCCGCTACATACGGCGAGTATATCGCAGGTGCCGGAAAAGGTGCTGAAAATTTTGTTGCTATTACCCTTGGCACCGGCGTCGGCGGCGGCATAATTATAGGCGGAAAGATTTATTCCGGCTCAAATTTTGCTGGGGGCGAACTCGGTCATACCGTTATACAAATGAACGGCGAGGCTTGTACCTGCGGAAGAAACGGATGTTTTGAAGCCTATGCTTCGGCAACTGCTCTTATCCGCCAGACAAAACAGGCAATGATAAAATTCCCAGAGAGCAAAATGTGGGAAATTTGCAACAAAGATATAAACAGTGTAAGCGGAAGAACTGCGTTTGATGGAGCAAGATCAGGCGATGAAGCCGCTATAGGAGTTGTTAACGATTATATTAACTACCTATCCGTCGGAATTGCAAATATTATCAATACTTTTCAGCCGGATGTTCTTTGTGTTGGCGGTGGTATTTCCAATGAGGGTGAATACTTAATGGCACCCATAAGGAAACTTGTAAAAGGCGAAAACTATGCACGAAATATGGAAAAGAACACCGAAATCAAAGCGGCAACTCTCGGCAACGATGCCGGCATTATAGGTGCCGCATATCTTGGCGAAATCTGATTTACGGAAGTGAATTTTTTGAACTTAGACTCTTTTACCGAAAAACTGAACACCGAAAAAATCAAATACAGAAAAAACGAAATTATGAAATCGCATACCACCTTTAAAATAGGCGGTAAAGCCGATGTTTTCGTTATGCCTGAAAATAAAAATGAATTAAAAATTTTGCTTAATTCGGCTAAAGAAAACGATGTTCCGTTCTTTATTATCGGTAAGGGGTCAAACCTTCTTGTAAGCGATAACGGAATAGAAGGTGCGGTTATAAGTTTAAGCAAATTTGATAAGATTTCGCTTTCGGAAAATACTATAAAATGCGGGGCAGGGGTTAAGTTATCTTCCCTTTGTAGTTTTGCTCTAAAAAACAGCCTTGCGGGTCTTGAATTTGCTTACGGAATACCGGGAAGTGTAGGCGGTGCATTATTTATGAACGCCGGAGCCTACGGTGGAGAAATAAGTCAGGTCGTAAGCGGTGCTTATTGCATTGATTTTGACGGTAATGAAGTCTTCTTAAAACGAGAAGATATGAATTTATCATATAGAAATAGCGTGTTTAAGAATAGTAATTTGATTATTTCAGAGGTTGTTTTTGAACTTGAAACTTCAAATAGCAGTGAAATCAAGGCTAAAATGCAGGAATATATTGAAAAAAGAAAAGCAAAGCAACCGCTTGAATATCCAAGTGCAGGTAGTACATTTAAAAGACCTGTCGGGAATTTTGCCGGAACGCTTATTGAAAAAAACGGACTTAAAGGCGAACTGTCAGGCGGAGCAATGGTAAGCGATAAACATGCAGGTTTTATAATAAACTATGATAATGCTACTGCAAACGATGTGTTAAATCTTATGGATAAAGTTCAAAAAACCGTTCTTTCAAACGATAATGTTTTGCTTGAACCGGAAGTTATTTTTGTGGGTAGGAGGTAAGGTATAAATGAAATTGTTAATCATAACAGGTATGTCGGGTGCCGGAAAATCTTTGGTAGCCAATGACCTTGAAGATATGGGATATTATTGCGTTGATAATATTCCTCCTGCTATTATTCCTGCCTTTGTTTCACTTTCCGAAATGGGTAACGAAGAATTGAGCCGTATTGCGGTAGTTACAGATATAAGGGGCGGAGAGATGTTCTCCGAAATTTCAAGCACCCTTAAAAAACTTGCTCAGAATAATGTTGATTATAAAATACTTTTTTTGGATGCAAGTGATGAGGTTTTGGTAAACAGGTACCGTGAAAACCGCAGAAAACATCCGCTCTGTAACGAAAAAACTTCGCTTGTTGAGGCAGTCTCCATCGAGCGAAAAGCATTGCTTAGTATAAGAGAAAAGGCAGATTTTGTTTTAGATACAAGCAGACTTTCGGCAGTCGAACTGAAAAATTCCATTTCAAGTCTGTTATTCGGCAATGAAAATGAGGGCTTTTCGATTGTTTGTAAGTCCTTTGGGTTTAAGTACGGGACCGATAGTGAAGCCGATTTAATTTTTGATGTTCGCTGTCTGCCAAATCCTTTTTATGTTGAAGAACTCAAGAAAAAGACGGGTCTTCAAAAAGAAGTCAGGGAATATATCTTCAATTTTGAGGACAGCAAGAAATTTAAGGACAAGCTTATAGATTTGATTGACTTTTCCGTTCCTCTTTATGTCAAAGAGGGAAAAAGCAGATTGGTAATTTCTTTCGGTTGTACGGGTGGAAAGCATCGCTCGGTAACATTTGCCGAAACGGTTGGGAAATTCCTTGCAGACAAGGGATACAATGTTGCTATTGTACATAGGGATATAGAAAAATAAACATTTAAAAATTCAGATAGGAGATAAAAATGTCTTTTTGTACGGATATTAAGAACGAACTTGCCGAACTTAAAACAAGGGACTGTTGTAAAACAGCCCTTATATACGGTTTTGCTCTCTTTGGCCGTTCTTTTAATTCAAAAAGAATTTGTCTTCAAACTGAAAATGAAAAGACCGCTAAATCGTATGCGTTGCTTTTATCAAGCGTTTACGATGTTGATGTGGATATAAGGCGTGGCGGTGGAAAACATCCTACATTTATAGCAGAAGTAACCAGCGAATTTGACCGACTTAAAATTTTGGCATCTGTTGATTTCGGTATTTATGACGGTAGTATTTACAGGGAAATTTTTTATAGGGAATGTTGCAAAAGCAGTTTTGTCAGAGGTGCATTTTTAGCATGCGGGCATCTATCCGACCCCGATAAAAGTTACCGTGTAGATTTTTATATTAAAAATGAAGATTTGGCAAAGGAGTTTTCTCTTTTTTTGTCGGAGCATCTGATTGATTCGCATATTTCCAAATGCGGGAACGGGTTTCGGGTTTATATCAAGAAAAATGAAATGATTGTAAATCTGATGGCATTTATGGGAGCGAGCACCGTAAGTCTTCAATATATTGAAGCATCGGTTATCAAAAGTTTTAACAACAAGTCAAATAGGGCTATAAATTGCGATAATGCCAACATAAACAGAACGGTTAAAGCGTCATTAAAACAGCGAAAAGCGATAGAATACTTGATAAAAAACGAGCGGCTTGAGTCTTTACCGCAAGAACTTAAAAGTGTTGCAGAACTCAGAATGGAAAACCCAGAACTTTCTTTAAAACAACTTGCGAATGTAAGCAAGGAGCCTATAACCGTTTCGGGGCTTAACCATAGGCTTAAACGGATAATGGATATTTACGAGGAAGTAAAAAAATAAAGGAGCAAAAAAGTGGGATTTGTTCATTTACATCTTCATACGGAATACAGTCTGCTTGACGGCTGTTGCCGAATAGATAAACTCTTTGACGCCGTTAAGTCAAAGGGTCAAAACAGTGTTGCCATAACCGACCACGGAGTTATGTACGGCACTGTTTTATTTTATAAAGAGGCATTGAAGCACGGAATAAAACCGATAATCGGCTGCGAGGTTTATGTTGCTCCGAGAAGCCGTTTTCAAAAAGAAAAAATACTTGACGGCGAGTATAGCCATCTTATACTTTTGTGCGAAAATAATGAAGGGTATTCAAATTTAATAAAACTTGTATCTCTCGGGTTTACTGAAGGCTTTTACTCAAAGCCCCGTGTAGACGAGGAAATTCTGCGAAAGTACAGTAAAGGACTTATTGCGTTGTCGGCCTGTCTTGCAGGTGAATTGCCGAAAAGACTTGTGAAAAACGATATTGACGGTGCAAATAAGGTAATAGAGAAATATATTGATATTTTCGGAAAAGACAATTATTTTTTAGAACTTCAAGATCACGGAATAGAAGAACAGAAAAAAATAAATCCGCTGCTTATAAGTCTTGCCGAGAAATATGGGCTTGGGCTTGTTGCGACAAATGATGTCCATTATGTTGAAAAGCAGGACAGTGAAATGCATAAGGTCCTCTTGTGTATTCAAACGGGCAGTAAGGTAACCGAAAAAAACTCACTTGAATTTAAAACAAATGAGTTTTATTTGAAATCGGAAGAAGAAATGTCCGAAATTTTCGGTAATGTTCCACAGGCATTAAGTAATACCCAAAAAATTGCAGATAGATGTAATGTTGAATTGGAATTCGGAAAAATCAAACTTCCGTTTTTTGATACAAACGGTGAAGACCATTTTAAATTTTTCAGAGACAGATGTTATAAGGGTTTATATAAAAAATACGGCGAAAATCCGCAAAGCGAAATAATAGAAAGACTTGAATATGAACTTTCTGTTATAGATAAAATGGGGTATACCGATTATTATTTAATTGTTTGGGATTTTGTGAATTTTGCCAAACAAAACGGTATCCCTGTAGGTCCGGGTAGGGGCTCGGGAGCCGGAAGTCTTGCGGCATACTTAATCGGAATTACCGGAATTGACCCTATTAAATATGACCTTATTTTTGAGCGATTTTTAAATCCGGAAAGGGTATCTATGCCTGATTTTGATATAGATTTTTGCTATATAAGGCGTAATGAAGTTATCGATTATGTAATAAAAAAATATGGCGATGACCATGTTGCACAGATTGTTACATTCGGTACTATGGCGGCAAGAGCAGCCATAAGAGATGTCGGAAGAGCACTTGATATTCCTTATGCTCTTTGCGATAAGGTCGCAAAACTTATTCCGCAGTCGATGGGAGTAACACTTGACGGTGCACTTTCGTCAGGTGCTGAACTTAAAAAACTTTATGATAACGATTCTTCGGTAAAAAAACTTTATGATATGGCTATGAAACTCGAAGGTATGCCGAGACATGCCTCAACTCATGCTGCCGGTGTTGTTATTTCGGACAAGCCTGTAAATGAGTATGTACCGCTTAGTACAAACGACGGCTCGATAGTAACACAGTATACAATGACAACTTTGGAAGAATTGGGACTTCTGAAAATGGACT
>DFHZ01000166.1 GCA_002371985.1 Ruminococcaceae bacterium UBA3710
CGTAGCCCGTTGCTTCAGGACGGATAAGCGAACCGCCGTAGGAAAGACCTCTACCTGTAAGTACACCTGTAAATTCATTGCGAAGACGCTTATACTGACCAAACAAATATCCGATTTCTCTTGCTCCTACACCAATATCACCGGCAGGAACATCGGTATTTGCACCGATATGCTTTGAAAGTTCGGTCATAAAACTCTGACAAAATCTCATAACTTCCATATCGCTCTTGCCTTTAGGATCAAAGTCAGAGCCACCTTTACCACCGCCCATAGGAAGTGTTGTAAGGCTATTCTTAAAAGTCTGTTCAAAGCCCAAGAATTTCATTACTGATGAATTAACTGTCGGGTGGAATCTAAGTCCGCCCTTATAAGGACCTATTGCAGAGTTGAACTGAACTCTGAATCCTCTGTTAATCTGAACCTTTCCGTTATCATCTATCCACGGAACTCTGAAAACTATCATTCTTTCAGGCTCTACCATTCTTTCGATGACACCGTATTTTTCATAGTCGGGATTTGAGGCGATAACATCTTCAAGAGATTCTAAAACTTCTTTTACCGCCTGTAAAAATTCAGGTTCATTGCCACTACGCTTTTCTAAAGAAGCGTAAACCCTGTTAAGATACTCTGATTTAAACATATTACACATCTCCTTTAATGATTTAGCATTCTACCATTTTAGTATTTTTGTGTCAAGAAAATTAGAACAATTTTTTTTAAAAATGCGTGGTGTCCTCGCACCACGCACATTTTGTTGCAAATTGTGTTGTTTTGTTGCGTTTTGTTAAATAGATGTCTCGTGAGCAACTTCAACCATATCAAAATCGAGAGTCTTTTCCATATTAAGTGCTTCAAATATATCATAATTAACAAGAGCACCGTCTTTATAACCGACAACCCTGTTTCCTATTCCGTTATACAACAGATGAACTGCGGCATTACCAAGTTGTGTAGCGGATACCCTATCCCTTACGGTTGGGCTTCCGCCTCTTTGTACATGACCTAAAACGGTCGCACGAGATTCGATACCCGTTTTATCTTGAATTTCCTTTGCGATACCTTCAACACCGCCAAGACCTTCTACGCCCTCGGCAACAACAATAATAAAATGCTTTTTTCCTGTTTGACTTGATTTTTTAATCTTTTCTATAATTAAATCAAGGTCAGGCTCTATTTCAGGCACCAAAACAGAGGTAGCACCTACGGCGATACCCGTTTGAACGGCAATATATCCTGCATGTCTGCCCATTACTTCAACAACACTGCAACGGTCATGCGACTGTGCGGTATCACGAATTCTATCGACCATTTCGACAGCCGTGTTCATAGCGGTATCAAAGCCTATTGTATAATCAGTTGAAGTAATATCGTTATCAATAGTACCGGGAATTCCAACACAAGGGATACCGCGGTTTGATAAATCACGGGCTCCTCTGTAAGAACCGTCGCCACCGATAACAACTATGCCTTCGATGCCGAATTTCTTACAATTCTCAATAGCCTGTGCCATACCCTCTTCGGTTTTAAATTTCGGACTTCTTGCGGTATAAAGAAATGTTCCGCCCCTATGAATAATATCAGAAACCGAACGCAAATCAAGGTCAATAACATCTCCGTCAATAAGTCCGTTATATCCCCTTCTTATACCCTTAACTGTCATACCGAGTGAAATAGCAGTTCTGACAACAGCACGAATTGCCGCATTCATTCCGGGAGCGTCTCCTCCGCTTGTAAGCACTCCTATAGTTTTCATAATAATCACCATTTCTTTTTAAGACACAAAATGCGATGTAAAATCACGAAATGGTGATTATTATATCGCATCTGTTTCGGTTGCCTTTTTACAAAAGACGAGAAACAGGCGTCTTTATATTTTTTAGCGTGATTTTTCACGCCAATCATCTCCAAAGTCAACAAATTACATTATATAATGTTTTCACGCATTTTTCAAGGAAATTATTTTACAAATTTTATATTTTCTGTTCCAAGCAAATTATTAAGTTTCGAAATAAGCATCTCGTCATAACGGACTTTTATACCGTTCGGTGCCGAAAACCTCTTATTTGTCGATGTTTCTAAAATTACAACAGCATAATTTCCTGAATATCTACTAAACAGTTTTATGGCATTTTTTATATTAGGTGAATTTATATTGTCAACCCTTATATAAAGACCCGATTTAACCTTTTTTTCTTTCGGCTCTCTTTGAGCACTTTCGGGAATAAGTTCGATACTATCAAGTATCAGTTCGGGTTCTCTGTCTTCCATTTCGTTAACCCTTGCCTTCATAATAACTACATTACCCGATTTTAAATATGCGTTGTATTTAGCATGTGCAGTTGCAAAAACAGTAACACCTATCGTGCCGGTCATATCCTCAATCTGGGTTGAGGCAATAACCGATTTTGTTTTCAGTTGTCTTACCTTAACATCTGATAAAACCCCTGCAACATATACAAAAGAGCCGTCTTTGTACTTATTATCAAGTATGCTTTTTATACTGACAGTGCCTTTTGTTCTGACATAGTCTTCAAAATACTTCATAGGATGACCCGAAAGATAAAGCCCCGTTGACTCTTTTTCCATTAAAAGTTTTTGCATTTGGGACATTTCTTCTACTTCTGGCAACTCAAAACTATGAGGTTTTTCGTCATCGCCGAATAAATCCAACTGATTTTCTCCCGAAAAACGAAGTTCGTCCCCTACGGCATTTACAACACTTTCAATTCCTAAAAGCATTCTTCTTCTGTTTTTATAAAAACAGTCAAATGCACCGCTTTTAATTAAACTTTCAAGGGCTCTTGAATTAAGTTCCCTACTGCTATTTCTTTTGCAAAAATCAAAAAGTGAACTATACTCGCCATTAAGTTTTCTTTCGTTTATAAGTCTGTCTATCGCCGAAACACCCAAGTTTTTAATTGCGAGAAGTCCAAATCGAATAGCACCGTTTTGCGGTTTAAAAAATCTTTCGCTCTCATTAACACTCGGAGGCAACAGTTCAATACCAAGTCTTTTACATTCGGCAGAGTAAAGTGATATTTTGGATGCACTGTCAAGTACACTTGTAAGTAGTGCCGCAAAATAATATTCGGGATAATGACATTTTAAATAGGCAGTCTGATA
>DFHZ01000091.1 GCA_002371985.1 Ruminococcaceae bacterium UBA3710
CAGGGTACTATGAACATTCTTAACGCTCCAATCCATTATTTCGCAAAGTTCGTCCCAATAATCAACCTCTTCAAACGGAAGCATTTCAACAGGAGCCCCCGTAATAATCATACCGTCGAACTTTTGATTTTTAATTTCATCAAATGTTTTATAAAAAGAGAGTAAATGCTCCTTGGAAACATTCTTTGAAATGTGCGTTTTCGTCCTTATAAGGGTCAGTTCAATCTGCAACGGTGTATTACCCAAAATTCTTGAAATTTGCGTTTCGGTTTCAATCTTTTTAGGCATAAGATTAAGAAGAACTATTTTAAGCGGTCTTATATCCTGAGTAATCGCCCTTTTTTCGGTCATCACAAAGATATTTTCATCTGCTAATGTTTTTACCGCCGGTAAATCGTTCGGAATTTTTATAGGCATTTTTTATTCCTCTAACCTTTAAAATGCTTGTTCAATATCTGCAATAAGGTCGTCGGCATCTTCAAGACCTATCGACATTCTGATAAGGTCAGGTGATACTCCGCATTCTATGAGTTCCTTATCGCTTAATTGTCTATGAGTTGATGTTGCAGGGTGCAAACAGCAAGACCTTGCATCAGCGACATGAGTTTCAATAGCAATAAGTTTAAGCGATTTCATAAACTTAAGTGCGGCTTCTCTACCGCCGACAATACCGAAACTTACAACTCCGCAGGTGCCGTCTTTCAGATACTTATTAACCAAATCTTTATCCTTTGAACTTTCAAGTCCGGGATAATTAACCCATGCAACATTCTTGTTGCTTTCAAGGAATTTTGCCACTGCCAAAGCATTTTCACAATGTCTCTTCATTCTTACATGCAGACTTTCAAGACCTAAATTAAGCAAAAATGCATTCATTGGAGCCGGTGTAACACCGAGGTCTCTCATTAACTGAACTACAGCCTTCGTAATATAAGCACCTTCTATACCGAAACTTTCGGTATAGGTCAAGCCGTGGTAACTCTCGTCAGGAGTGCAAAGTCCCGGATACTTATCGGCATACTTTGTCCAATCAAATTTACCGCTGTCTACAATAGCACCGCCTACGGCACTTCCGTGTCCGTCCATATACTTTGTAGTTGCATGTGTTACTATATCGGCGCCCCACTCAAACGGTCTGCAATTTACAGGTGTCGGGAAGGTATTGTCAATAACAAGCGGAATACCGTGTTCATGAGCAACCTCGCTGAACTTTTCAATATCCAAAACATCTAATGACGGATTTGAGATAGTTTCTCCGAAAAGCAGTTTTGTATTAGGTTTGAATGCCGCAGAAAGTTCTTCTTTTGTGGCTCTCGGCGATACGAATGTAACATCTATTCCCATTCTTTTAAGTGTTACGGCAAAAAGGTTGAATGTTCCGCCGTAAATTGCCGAGGAAGAAACTAAATGGTCTCCGCAACTGCAAATATTAAATACTGCCAAAAAGTTTGCCGCCATTCCGGAAGAGGTAAGCATTGCTGCCGTTCCGCCTTCCATTTCGCAAATCTTTTTTGCAACATAGTCTGAAGTAGGGTTAGCAAGTCTTGTATAAAAATATCCGCTTTCCTCTAAATCAAACAATTTTCCCATATCTTCACTTGTGTTATACTTAAAAGTTGTACTTTGAATGATCGGGATTTGCCTTGGCTCTCCATTTTCAGGCGTATATCCGCCCTGAACACATTTAGTTCCTATTTTTCTCATATTACATTCCTCCAAATCGAATATAAATCACTCCAATTAAAAACATATTTTAACACATATTATCAATTTAGTCAAACTAACTTTTAATTTTTTCTATTGCCATTTTTTCAAGACGGGATACCTGTGCCTGAGATATGCCGATTTCGTTTGAAACCTCCATTTGAGTTTTGCCGTACATAAACCGAAGAGATAAAATATGCTTTTCCCTTGACGAAAGGTGAGAAATTGCATCCCTTATAGCAATTTCGCAAAGCCAATTTTTATCGTCATTTTTATCGCCGACCTGGTCTAAAATATAAACCGCATCGCCATTATCGGAATATGCAGGTTCATACAAAGAAACAGGGTCTACTATACTTTCAAGTGCAACAACAATATCTTCCCTTTTGGCTTCAAGTTCTTCGGCAATTTCCGAAACGGTAGGTTCTCTTTGGGTTTTGGCTATTATTCTCTCTTTTGCCTGCATAGCCTTATATGCAGTATCCTTAATAGTACGGCTTACCTTAACCGAATTGTTATCCCTTAAATACCGCCTTATTTCACCTATAATCATCGGCACGGCATAGGTGCTGAACTTTACATTTTGTGTAACATCGAAATTGTCTATCGACTTTATAAGTCCAATACAGCCGACCTGAAACAAATCGTCGGGGCTCTCTCCCCTGCCTAAAAAACGCTGAACTACACTTAAAACAAGCCTTAAATTACCGTTAATAAGTTCGCTACGGGCACTTTCGTCCCCTGCTTTTACCCTCCTTATAAGTTCCTCTTTTGCCTTTTCTTTGAGAACCGGCAGTTTTGAAGTATCCATTCCGCAAACATTTACTTTTCCGATATACATTAACTCTTCAACCTCCGAAAACCTTTTAATAAAGTATTCCCGAAATTTTAATTTCATAAACGAGGTTAGACTAAAATGTTTTTGATTTTTAATTAAAAACATTAAATGCTTTAGTAGACTTTTTTTATCAAAAGTGTTATAATTGTTTAGTTTTGAAAATGGGGATGCAGATTATGAAAAAGCATTTGGGAGTTTTACTTATCTTTTTATCTGCCGTATTTTGGGGCACGGCAGGACTTTTTGTAGTAACTTTGAGCGAAAACTACGGTATAAGCCCTCTTGAAATTATTTTAGGCAGAGCGATAATGACAATAATTCTTTTGGGACTGTTTATGCTATTTTTTAACAGAAAACTGTTTGCCGTAAACTTAAAAGATTTATGGTTATTTGCATTGGTAGGAATTGTAAGTATTACATTTTTTAACTATTGCTATTACAACACGATGGCACTGCTCAATTTATCTGTTGCGGCGGTTTTAATGTATACGGCTCCTATTTTCGTAATGATTATTTCTCTGATTTTCTTAAACGAAAAACTGACACCGACAAAGGTTATATGTTGTCTTTTGGCTTTTATCGGAGTCGCTCTCGTTTCCGGGATAATCGGAAACACCGGCAACTTTAACCTTAAAGGCTTAATATTCGGGCTTTTAACGGGTTTCGGATATTCGCTGTACGGTATTTTAAGCAGTATACTTATTAAAAAAGGATACAGCCCATATACCATAAACTTTTATGCCTTTGTTTTTGTGGCAATTTCCGTACTTATTCTGCTCTCAAAACAATTACCCACAACATATTCCCTGTACACCGTAAACTACAAGCCGATAATAGTTATAACCCTTATGGCACTTATAAACACTGTTATTCCGTACATTGCGTATTCAACAGGTCTTAAAACCGTCCGTCCGACGGTTGCAATAATCATTGCGACCATTGAGCCTGTTGTTGCAATGATTATTGATATTTTAAGAGGACATACCCCCGATGTTTTCGGATACATAGGCATAGTTATTATACTTTTCGCTGTTTTACTTCTTAATATAAAGGAGAGCAAGACGAATGATAGTAAAAGCGAATGCTAAAATAAACCTGACACTTGATATTGTCGGAAAAAGGGACGACGGTTTTCACCTGTTAGACTCGGTTTTTCAGTCTGTTTCACTTTTTGATGAAATTGAAATTAAAGAAAGTGAAAATATTTCTGTTGCATTTTCAGATAGCCAAGTAGACGGAAAAACAAGTCTTGCAATGAAAGCGGCGAAGGCTTTTTTTGAGTATACGAAAATTAAAAGCGGTGCCGAAATATCCGTTAAAAGCAATATCCCCACCTGCTCGGGAATGGGCGGAGGAAGCAGCGACTGTGCCGGAGTTTTAGTAGGGTTAAACCGTTTATTCGGCACAAACTTAAGTCTTAACACACTTTGCAAAATAGGGGCTACTTTAGGTTCTGATGTTCCGTTTTGTATCGTAGGTGCAACGGCGAGGGTCAGAGGTGTAGGCGAAATAGTTGAACCTCTCCCCGATATACAGAAATTAAATCTTTTAATAATTAAGCACAGCCAAAAAATATCGACTGCCGATATGTATAATAAAATTGACGGCAGACAGTTTATATCACCTAAAACCGAAAATATGGTAAAAGCAATAAAGAATAACGACATATCGGGAATACTAAGTAATATTTCAAATGCCTTTTTAAGTGTTGCCGATATTAGTTTTGAAGAAAATTTATTAAAGGAATGTGGGGCTTTAAAGGTAGGACTTTCGGGAAGCGGACCGAGTGTATTCGGCATATTCCCCGATACTCATACTTCTGATACCGCATTTAAAACATTAAAAAATGCAGGTTATACTGTATTTCTCGCTCAAACTTCCGAAAAAGGAATAATAATTGAATAAAAACAGAAACCTTCGTCAAAAATCAACTTGACGGAGGTTTTTATATGACAAAAAAACAAATATTAAAAGATATGCAAACGGCAATACTTTTCGGTCTGATTTTCACTATTATTTTAAGCCTTTCAAGGTTTAATGCGTCTTGTGAAGATATGAGAGAAAACATTTTAAGAATTCATATAATCGCAAATTCGGACAGCAATACCGACCAGGCGGTAAAACTAAAAGTGAGAGATGCGTTACTCAAAGAATGCAGTGAATTATTTTTAAACTGTAATAGCCTTGAAATCGCAGAAGAAAAAGCAAAAGAAAATACAGATAATTTTAGGGATATTTCGGACCGTGTACTTAAAGAAAACGGCTTTTCGTATTTATCGAAAGCAAAAATCGGAAAGAGTTTTTTTGATACGAGAGAGTATAAAGATTTCACTCTTCCGGCAGGATACTATAATTCCCTTATAATCACATTAGGAAAAGGGGACGGCCACAACTGGTGGTGTGTAATATATCCAAGTGTTTGCATTGGAGGTTCAGGCGAAAAACTTGACAAAAGCATATCCAAAAAAAGTTCTCAAATTGCCGAAAACCCCAAAAAATATAAAATAAAATTCAAAGCAGTTGAGATATACGAAAAATTAAAGAAAGGCCGAAAATAAGGCATAAAAATCGGGCACGATTAGTGCCCGATTTTATTATAAGATATTATTCAAGTTCAAAAGAGCCGGTATAGAGTTGATAATATGTTCCCTTTTGTGCTATTAACTCATCATGACTTCCCCGCTCGATAATACTACCCTTATCAAGAACCATAATGACATCGGAATTTTTAACGGTGGAAAGCCTATGGGCAATAACAAATACCGTTCTTCCTTCCATCAATTTGTCCATACCTCTTTGAACTATTGCTTCGGTACGGGTATCAATAGATGAGGTTGCTTCATCAAGTATCATAACCGGGGGATTTGCAACTGCCGCTCTTGCTATGGATATAAGTTGCCTTTGTCCTTGAGAAAGATTTGTACCGTTATTCTTAAGCATTGTATTATAACCATCGGGTAACCTGTTTATAAACCCGTCAGCACTTACAAGTTTTGCAGCAGCGATACATTCTTCGTCGGTAGCGTCAAGTCTTCCGTATCTGATATTATCCATAACAGTACCTGTAAACAGGTTAGTTTCCTGCAAAACAATACCGAGCGAACGGCGAAGGTCAGATTTTTTAATCTTATTTATGTTTATGCCGTCATATCTTATTTTGCCGTCTTCAATATCATAAAAACGGTTAATAAGATTGGTAATAGTAGTCTTTCCGGCACCGGTAGCACCGACAAAAGCAACCTTTTGACCCGGTTTTGCATAAACAGATACTCCGTTTAAGACCTGTTTGCCCTCTACATAAGAAAAGTCAACATCGGTCATAACAACATCACCGGCAAGCGGTGTATACGACACTGTTCCGTCGGCCTTATGTGGGTGTTTCCATGCCCATTTCCCCGTCGTCTTATCGGTTTCGATTATTTTGCCGTTTTCTTCCTTGACATTTACGAGTGTAACATAACCGTTATCTTCTTCAAGACTTTGGTCCATAAGTTCAAAAATTCTCTCCGCACCGGCAAGAGCCATAGCAATCGCATTTATCTGTTGAGATAATTGATTGAGATTTCCCGTAAACTGCTTTGTCATATTAAGGAAAGGAATTACTATCGAGATTGAAAGCGGTACTAAAGCACCGGCAAAAATTGAAGAAATACCGACATTCGAAACCTTTGTTACCATAAAAATACCGCCGGAAATAGCACAGAGAACATAAAGAATATTGCCTATATTCATAATTATAGGTCCAAGACTGTTTGCGAATGCATGGGCTTTAAAGCCGTCATTGAAAAGTTCTTCGTTTACCCTGTCAAACTCCTGCTTGGTTTTATCTTCGTGGTTAAATACCTTAACAACCTTCTGACCGTTCATCATTTCTTGAATATAGCC
>DFHZ01000112.1 GCA_002371985.1 Ruminococcaceae bacterium UBA3710
GCAGGAGGTATAATATTTTTAAGTTCAACTCTTGTTACCTTTATGCCCCATTTATCGGTAGCCTTATCAAGAACAGCGGTCATTTTGCTGTTTATGGTATCTCTTGATGTAAGGGTTCCGTCAAGTTCCAATTCGCCAACGATATTACGAAGGGTTGTAGCTGTTAAATTTTCGAGTGCATTTATCGGGTTTACAACACCGTAGGTATAAAGCCTTGCATCAAATATGCAAAAATATACGACTGCATCTATCTGCATTGTAACATTATCCTTGGTAATAACCGGCTGCGGAGGAGAGTCCATAACCTGCTCTTTAAGAGTAATCTTCTTGGCAATTCTCTCGATAATCGGAATTTTTACATGTATTCCGGCTTCCCAGGTTACCTTATACTTACCCAACATTTCAATAACATACTGGGTTGCCTGAGGAACAATTCTTACATTGCATAAAATAATAATAAGTAGAATAAATGCAACAACAATGAGTACTGCTTCCATAATAATCCCCTTTTAAAATATTTATTTTACTAATACTTCACGAATTTGCTTTTTAGATTTTATAACCGATGTAAATTCGTTTACGGCGGCTTTAAAATGAACATTTTCGCTAAGCATTTCGTTTACGGCATTAGTTGTAGCCTCGTCATTGTAACAAGCGGCGGCAAGACAAGCCACAACTGCATTAACGGTATCGTTATCCCCCTGTGCGTAGGCAGGTTCGACCATATCAGAAATTTTCTTTATTGACTTTTTGCTCTTGTCTTTCAAGGTTTCCTTTATCTGAGGCACAAGATATGTGCCGAAAAAGTTTAGATATAGGAAATTACCGTATTTTTCGATATATTCCTTATAGGGCTCCTTGAATTGAGGGAATGTATCCAAAACCTTTTTTGTAAAAGCGGGAATACCGTATTTATCGCCCTTTTGAACAGTAGGCAAGTCAACATTTGCATTTACTTTACGGGTAACCTTTATACCCATATTTTCACGAAGTGTTTCGGTAAAATCTATTCCTACGCTTTCGGCATCTCTTTCAAGTTGAGTATCGTCAAAAAGCCATGATGTTATTTCCGAAAACTCCCCGATTTTGCCCTCTTCGTCAACATCGGCAAGAAGCAAAACATACATCTGCTTATCGTTATTATACTCTACTTTTACCGCCTTTTTATCATTATTATATCCGTAATCTTCAAATGAAGTAAAACCATTTTCATCAAAAAACGGTTTCATTTCACCGATTACCTTATCAATATATCTATTGTCCAAGATATTCACTCCAAAAATATGTTTTGTTAATTATACCATATTTAATATTTAAGAGCAACTAAAATTTTCTTGAAAGATTACTTTTGCCGTTATATAATACTTGTAATACGATTTGGAGAAGAAATATGAATTTAGCAGATATAAATGAAATTACAAAAATACTCGAAAACAACGGTTTTTCATTTAAAAAATCATTAGGTCAAAACTTTTTAATAGACGAAACTGTTTGTCCGAGAATGGCAGAAAGTTGTCTTGATAAAAACTCCGGTGTTATAGAAATAGGACCCGGTGCAGGAGTGCTTACAAGGGAACTTTGCAAAACTGCAAAACGAGTTGTTTCAATAGAACTCGATAACCGTTTGGCCCCTGTTTTAAAAACAAGCGTCGGTGAATTTGATAATATAAAGATTATTTTCGGCGACGCTATGAAACTTGACCTGAAAAAAATCATTGAGGAAGAGTTTAAGGACTGCGACAGAGTATGCGTATGTGCTAATTTGCCATATTATATAACATCGCCTATAATTATGGGACTACTTGAAAGCAAACTGCCAATCGACTGCATTACCGTTATGGTGCAAAAAGAGGCCGCCGACCGTCTTTGTGCCAAGGTCGGAAGCCGTGATGCAGGTGCAGTTACGGTAGCCGTTAATTATTTCAGCATTGCAGAAAAATTATTTGATGTAGGAAGACAGTCTTTCCTGCCTTCGCCGAAGGTAGATTCAGCGGTAATAAGCCTTAAAATAAGAAATGCTCCGCCAATAACCGTTAAAAACGAAAAAAACTTTTTCTTGCTTACCAAGGCTTGTTTTGCTCAAAGAAGGAAAACTCTTCTTAACACCGTTTCAAATACATTAGGCATTGATAAAAATCATATCAGAGAGTGTCTTAAAAATTTGAATATATCCGAAACTATAAGGGGCGAAGCCCTTACAATGGAAGAGTTGGGAAAATTGTCTGATATAATTTTTGAATAGGTATTTTGCTAAATAAATATTACATTAAGAACAAGTAGCCCTATTACGGCAGGTATAGAAAAAACTCCGATACCTGCTACACTATACCAATTTATCGGTATGTAAACTCCGGTGAATTTTGAGGTTAAGTTTATAACCAAAAGGGTTAAAAAGCCGAATATTCCGTTTAAAAAAATTCTTTTTATCGCCTTGCCGGAATAAAAAGATAAAAGCAGTATTATAAATGCCGAAAATGATAGCATTACGGCAATAGATATTAAAAATATTTTCATATAAAAAAACCTCCATAGTAAATCTATGAAGGTTTTTTATTTTTTATTCAACAAAGCATATAGAAATCAATCTGCGTTTTTGCGTTCTTTCCAAAGCACCCATAACGGACCTGCAACAAAGAGCGATGAGAAGCAACCTGAAACAAGACCGAATGCCATTGGAATACCAAATGTTCTGAGTGTTGTAAGACCGTAAATTTCAGCAACAACAATAATTGTAATAACAGCGATAACGGTTGTAACCGAAGTTACAATATTTCTTGTCAATACTCCGCTGATACTCTTATTCATATTATCGTTAAGAGAAAGTTGCGGATAATACTTTTTGTTTTCTCTTACACGGTCGTAAACAACTATTGTATCATTAAGCGAGTAACCGAGAATGGTAAGAACAACTGCCATATAGTTAGAATCTATCTGCAATCTGAATATAGCACAAGTGCAGAATGTAACGGCAAGGTCAAGAATTAAGGCACATAAAGCGGTAAGAGCCGCAGAAATACCACCGATATTCTTAAATCTTATACCTACATATATAACAACCAAAAGGGCAGTTAATACCATTGCCACCATACTCTTAGCGAAGAAACTTCCTGCAACAGATGAACTTACCGAGTTTGAATCGTAAAGTTCGATATTATTATCAGCAAATTTTTCGCTTAGAGCCTTTGTTATATTCTCTTGAATTTCAGTTGAAAGAGCATTTTTGCCGGAAAGATTTATTGTATATGTCTTGGTGTTACCGGCAAGAGATTCATTCTTACTTACAGTAAAGTTCTTATCAAGAGCAGTTTTAACGGCAGATGTAAAATCAGCCTGTTTAATATCGCCTGTATAAGAATAAGTTATACGGGCACCACCGCTGAAGTTAATATCAAGTTTCAGTCCCATAAAGATTGAAAACAAAATACCCGTAATGATTACAACTGCATATACTATCAGGCAAATTTTAAGCATTTTTTTGTTATTTACATTTATTTTATTAGCCATTTTTCTTACCTCCGTAAAGCGCAGGTTTTCTTAAGAACTTAAGCTGCGAAATGCTCTTGAGCATATACTTGGAAGCAAGAACACCCATAATAAGATTGAATATAACACCGATTAAAAGTGTATAACCAAATGAGTAAATAGCGCCGGTAATCGAAGAGCCGAACAATGACATAATCGGCGAGAATACCTTTGCGATAAGGCTATCCGGCGTACCAAAAGCACCCATAAGAACGAGGGAAACAATAACGATTGTTACATTTCCGTCGATAATAGCGGAAAGACTGTTCTTGAAACCGGAATCAATAGCACCGTCAATCGTCTTGCCCTTTGCAAACTCATCACGGATACGCTCAGCCGCAATAACATTACAGTCAACACCGACACCGATAGAAAGGATAATACCGGCGATACCCGGAACAGTAAGTGTGAAACTCGAAACATTCGGGAAATATCCGGATATACAAGCGATAGTTCCGGCAAGTTGACCTAAAAGGGCTATACAGGTTACGAAACCGTGAACTCTATAGCGAACTAACATAAGCAGACAAACAATGCCGAATGCGATAGAACCTGCGATAACCATAACTCTTAACGCATCAGAACCGAGCGAAGGAGAAATAATCTGCAATTTGCTATCGTCAACCGTAAGTGCAAAAGGAAGAGAACCTGCATTTATTTTGTTAGCAAGGTCGATAGCCGCATCCTGCGTAAAGTTACCGTAAATTATGGCACTTCCGCCGGTTATTGCACCGTTTGAGCAACTTGCTGTTGAAATATTGGTTTCGTCCATATAAATGGAAATGTTTGTACCGTTTGTATAGGCATTTGATGTAGCAACGGCAAATGCGTCTGCACCCTTTGAATTAAGTTCAAGAGATACTACATATCCGTGCTCTTCGTCATAATTTGCAACAGCCTTTTTTACAACCTCACCGGTCATAAAAGGTTTACCCGACGAATTATCATCGCCCTCATAAAATTCAAGTTGAGCCGATGCTCCGAGTTCTTGAATTGCTGCCTGAGGGTCGAAATCATCGTCCCCGGCGGTTCTCGGAAATCTTACGATTACCTGATTATTGGCATTATCGGTATAAACCTCATAATCGGTAATATTAAGATTTACAAGACGGGTTTCAATTATTGCTTTTGCAGATGCCATATCGTCAGAAGTGATTTTAACATCCTTAATATCAGGCGAGAAAACAGCTTCTACACCGCCGGAAATATCAATACCCCAACGGATATCCTCGGCACCCTTAATATAAGTTTTTTTCTTGTCGCCGTAGTAATCTGAAATTCCGAAAAAGGCCGTATAGGTAAGAGCCAAAATCAGAATGAAGATTACAAAAAATACCGGCTTGCCCACTCTTTTGGACTTCATTGGCAAATCCTCCAATTCATTTCCCACAAGGGGATACACTTTAAAGCATACGAATACACTTTAGACATAATGTATTATACTAAAACCAAGCAATAAAGTCAATTAAAACTAACATATTATTGCCATTTTTTTAACATTGCACAAAAATTCCCCATACGATTTGTATGAGGAATTTTTATTTTTCTTTATATAAGTTTTTCAAGTGCGGCATAGCGAACTGCAACAGAAAGCACTTTTGCCGCCGTATTTATATCTTCGGCACTTGGATATGTAGGTGCTATTCTGATATTAGAATCGTGAGGGTCTTTGCCGTACGGATATGTGGCTCCGACCTTTGTAAGGACAAGTCCCAATTCTTTACAGAGTTCACCTACTCGTTTAGCACAACCTTCCATAACATTAAGACTTATAAAATATCCGCCGTTTGGTTTCGTCCATTTGGCAATATCAAGTCCGTTAAGGGTAGCATCAAATTCGTTAAGCACCGCTTCAAATTTAGGTCTTATAATTTCGGCATGTTTCCGCATTTGCTCCTTAACTGCCTTTAAATCAGGCAAAAATGCGGTGTGCCTTAACTGATTAACCTTATCGGGTCCTATAACCTGAAATTTCATTCTTTCCTTTATCATAGCAAGTGTTTTTGGGCTTCCTGCCATACATGCAATTCCGGCACCCGGCAAAGTAACCTTTGATGTAGATGCAAAGAAAATCGGCATATCTTCGCTTCCCGCCTTTAAACATTCGTCATAAAGGTTTAAAAGTTTATCTCCGTCGTCTTTAAGGTCGTGAACAACATAGGCATTATCCCACATAATATGGAAATCTTTTGCG
>DFHZ01000058.1 GCA_002371985.1 Ruminococcaceae bacterium UBA3710
CATATAGTATTTAATTTTTTCCGCCGAGGTAGCGCCTGTTCCGTTTCTTCCTTCAACTCCGACAAGATAATACGGATTAAGAAGACAGGCGGTGTAGTTCGGGTCCTCTCCCTCTTCGGGCTCTGCAATACCGAGACCAATATTGAACCAATCAACCTCAACATCCTTCGTTCCGCCGTTGTATTGCTTATATGCTTCGGCAAGTCTGTCTTTCCAGATAGCGGATGTCAGAATAGCACCCATTGCCATAAGCTCATATTTGTCACCGCTGCTTCGGATTGTAATTGTATTTGTTCTGAGCTGAGAAAGATCTTCAGTGTTCCAGTTCTTACTTGCTAAGGTCGGCTCGCCGTCGGTGAGCATAATAACATAGGGCTTACGCTCAATACTGTTATCCGACTCGGCATTTATATCATCAACAAAATCCTTAACGCCTGCCGCTATACCGTATTGAGTACAGGTTCCGTTTGCAGTTGACTGAGAGAATGAAAACGATGCGCCGTCTTTAAGAAGTCCACTGCTTGATCTTACCGTTGAGCCGCTGAGATAAATATATTTATCTTTTGTCTGGGTAGAAGTGTTGCTGCTTGTGTAGTGAGCAAGCGGCATAATCTCTTTTGAATTGGTAGCACAGTTTGAGCTGTCACCGCTGAAGCTGAACACCTTTATTCGGTTGTTCGGGTTTGTGGTTGTAATAATCTCAATAGCTTCGTTGGTGGCGTCAACCAGAGCCTGAAGTCTTGAAACGGTTGTTCCGTCATCCTTTCTGACTACATTGCCGCTTTGGGTCATTGAACCCGTAAAGTCAAGTATGAAAAGAACATCGGCGGCGATAGAGGAGGTTATTGTCGACTCATAAGATGAAATATATTCCTGAGCCAATACTTTAAGATTTATATCAAAGTGGTCGCCGTTTACCGCAACGCTTTTATCGGTCCAGATTCTGCCGTTGCTCTCGGGAGTACCGAAGCCTGCAGGAACAGACCCTGTATCCGGGTCGGCGGACAGGGAATAGATGTAATCTCCCCTTGTAGCTACGCCTTCGCCTTCCGCCTTGACTGTGTGAACAGCAGGCAGAATTCCCAGAAGCAGAGTCGCTATCAATACTATTGATATTATTGATATGAGTCTTTTCTGCACGGTAGAATCTCCTCATGAAATAAAACTTTCAGAACACTTAAATATATATTATTTATACAATTTAAATATTCACTTTATCCGTAAAACACAAAAGCTGAAAACATACAGCAATTTAAATTTATGTAACTATAACACGCCATGTCCAACAAATGTCCAACAAATCGGCGGATATTGTTAATTTTCCGTATTTTTTATTCCGACACATTTTTATGCGTACGGCTTTGCAGGGCAAAACCGACTTATAACTGCCCTAATGTCAGAAAATGTCAGTTTTTGACACGGGCTGTAAATTTATCTGAAATCAAGTGTTGACTTTAACGGCAATTTGTTCGGAGCTTTCATATGTCTGCTGCTTTTAAAAACGGCTTCTTGATTCTACACGGTGAGGCACATTATAAACCGCATTAAGCAGTGCAGATGACTGTTAGGATTGTAAACCGCAGGAAATTATGCTAAAATAATCCATAACAAATAGGCGAGAGGTGTCATTGTGGCAAAGCAAAAGAAAAAGATAAGAAAGAAAAATCCGAAACTGCCTAAAAAGGATAGAAAACTATATTTAATAATTAACATCACCTTTGGAGCTGTTTTCTTCGCTTTAGGGTTTGTGAACTTTTGGTTTAATAATTATTTGGTTTTTCGTTTTTCACCTGAAGGAAGCATATATGCTGAGTCGAAATTCAGTTTGTTTGCTTTGTTATTTGGGTTAGCTCCTTTCGCTGTCTCATTTTTAGCATTGTTAAATTACGCCGCTTCAACCGACTTGAAAATTCCTTTCAGGGAATATTATTCACTGAAAAATAATAAAGCGAACAAACAGATAAAAGCTGCCATAACAGCAGGAGTTTGTATTGTTTTGGTTTGGGCATTGATGATACCTGTTGCTCCACGCTCGCACATAAGCATAAATGATGGTAAGGCAATAAGATTTTTTACAATTTCACATGAGAAAACGCTATTCACATACGATGAAATTACGCATATTAAAGTTTTCATCCCTTATAGTGTTCATATAACACCATATTTTTACGATGAGCATATTCCCTGTGTTCGTGTTACTGCCAACGGAAAGGAATATGATTTCAGCAGTGAGTTTTTTAAGGATAATATAGTTGGTATGGAAAAATTCTTAAACCAATTTGATAAGAGTATCATAACTGTTGACAATCAGTATAAAGAAAAAATCTCATACACCGACAAGGACTACGAAGAGGCATTTCAAAGAGTTTTTAATTAAATAATGTATTTTTAATGCAAAAATCGAGTTGCACAGCGTTTTCCGTTACGGGCCGTCTGCAGAGCTTACAAATTCATTCAAACACCACATAAAAAAGCAGGATTGAAAAATTTTCAATCCTGCTTTATGTTTCAAATCGGGTGATTTGCGAGCGGCTTTGCTGTGTTTTATGCCGTTTCGTGTTTCTGCTGAGTTACGGCAGACTTTAACCCTGTGGGGTCAGCTTGTTTATCATAGTCAGATGCTCCTTGACGACCATATCGGCGGCTGTACGCTGTATATGAACAGGGATAAGGTAGAGGCAATTATAAACTCTGCAAATAACTGAAAATAAAAAATTATCAGCAAGCGCATCGGTATTCCCGATGCGCTTTTCCTGTTTCGATTGACATTTTGCAGGTTTGTAATGTATAATTAAAATGGTTAAATATATAATAAACTTTTAGCGCATATTCCCGGCACATTCCCTATGATTCAGCACATTACTTAATAGTTGAAATATCAGGAGGAATTACTATGAAAAGGGCGTTATCAATTCTCCTGTCGCTGATACTCGTATTAGCGGCATTACCGTTT
>DFHZ01000101.1 GCA_002371985.1 Ruminococcaceae bacterium UBA3710
ATTCTGCTTAATGTTTCGGTGGTTTTTGCTATTTCACCCGACTTTAGAGCCGAAATACTGCGAACCGCATTGTTTACTATTGTAACGGCACCGTCTTTTTCGTCTTCTCCACCGATAAGTGAACGGGCAGTATTGATACCGTTTACGGTTTTTTCAAAACTTTCGGCAACTTCAAGTTGTTCTTTAAGTTTTTCCTTTTCGCCGACAACGATTTTTGCATCATCAATTTCTTTTATCTGAAAATTCAAAAGGTCAATTCTCCGTGCCTTTTCGTCATCGTCAATTTCGGTAGCAGACAACTGTTTTCTTATTTCGTTAAGCCTTTTAAACTCGCTGTAATAGTCTTTGAGTTCCTTTTCATTCTCCGCCATTTTGTCGATATAATAGCAATGATTATTCGGGTCTAAAAGGGACTGACTATCGTGCTGACCGTGAATATTAACAAGATGTTTTGCTACAGCCTTTAATATTCCTACCGTAGCAACTTTTCCGTTAATTTTAACAAGTCCGCCTGAGTTTGTAAGCGTTCTGTTTATTAAGAGATTTCCGTCTTCGTCAGGATAAAAACCGTTTTCGGAAAGGACTTTGGCAGTATCATTCGACAAGTCGGAGAAAACAGCCGAAACGGATGCTTTATCGCAACCTTTTCTGATTAAATCTTTGCTTGTCCTCTCGCCGAGAACGGCATTTATAGAATCTATTATTATTGATTTTCCGGCTCCTGTTTCACCCGTCATAACATTAAAACCGTCGGTGAAATCTATTTCCGTACTTTCTATTACCGCTATGTTTTCAATACTTAAATATTTAAGCATAATCTTTACCGTTTAAAGTAGTTCCCTTATTTTTTGAACAAGAGAAACAGAATCATTCTCATTCATTGTAATTGCAAGGACCGTATCGTCTCCGGCAATGGTGCCTATCATCATATCGGAAAAAGCACCGTCTATTGCAACACAAACACTTTGTGCCATACCGCCACGGCATTTTATAACAACATTGTTAAGAGAATACCCTATATCTTCAACTGCATTTAAAATAATCTGCTTATAGCCCGACATTCCTACCTCTTGGCTCTGCTTCGGAGCCACATAACAATAGTTGCCGTTGCTATCGTGCCCCTTTACGAGTTTCAGTTCCCTTATATCCCTTGAAACGGTGGACTGGGTAACCTTAAATCCGAATTTATTAAGAGCATTCTGTAAATCGTCTTGGGTAAAAATCGGTCTGCTTTTAATTATTTCAAGTATTTTTTCGTGTCTTGTATTTTTCAAAAATAACACTCCTTATTTCGATAAATCGGAAAATTTCATTGAAAGAGTTTTATAAAAGTTTCTGTCATTAAGTCTTATAAGTTCTACTGCTTCGCTTGATTTTGTTATTTCGATTTTTGTTTTCGGTTTAATTGAACAAACCTTTCTGCCGTCAACCGAAAGATATATATCAGCCCTTTTTTTAGAAAAGGCATTAACCGTCAGTTTTTTATCTGCACCTAAAATGATAGGCTTCGCCGCAAGTGAATGAGAGCATATAGGTGTTATGCAATAGCACTCTGAATTTGGGTCTATAATAGGACCTCCTGCCGAAAGCGAATAAGCCGTTGAACCGGTAGGTGTTGAAATTATTATTCCGTCTGCCCTATAATGTACGCTGTCGTTCTCGATACCTGCGTAAATATCAATTATTCTCGAAATAAAACCGCTTGTTATTACGGCGTCATTTAATGCCTTATAGGTAGATACATTGCCGTTTTCTTCGGTTATTTTAACATCAAGTATCATTCTTTTTTCGGTCTTATAATTGCCCGTAAAGAGTTTTGAAAGCAGTTTATATTCACTCTGCTCAATATTGGCAAGATACCCGACTCTTCCCGCATTTATACCTACAATAGGTTTTTTATGTTCGGCGGCTTTTTTTGAAAATCTCATTATTGTTCCGTCTCCGCCGATAGTAACAATAAAGTCGCCTTTTTTAAATAACTCATCCTCGCTTACAGATTCAAAATTTGAACAGTAAATATTTTCGGGAATATATCCTTTTACGCCGTTTTCTTTAAGGAAAACTCCGATTTTTTCAAGAGTTTCCGAACATCCGGGCTTATCAATATTGGGAATTACGGAAATAATCATATTTAATCACCCCACCTTTATGCTGACATAATACTATTCTTCGTATCCGTTTAGTTCTTTATGTGATAATTCGACCGTACTTTTTGCATCAATTTCTACCTGCTTTTCTTCATTTGCTGAATTTTTAAGATAACACAGATACTCTATATTGCCCTCAGGTCCCTTAACCGGAGAAAAATCAAGTCCCAAAACGGTAAAACCGTTTTCTTTTGCCACATTTATAATCTTTTCAATTACGGCAATATGAATTTTCTTGTCCCTTACAACACCCTTTTTGCCGACATTCTCTTTTCCTGCTTCAAACTGCGGTTTAATAAGTGCTACTACCTTGCCCTCATTTTTAAGCAAAGTTTTTAACACCGGAAGAATAAGAGAAAGTGAAATAAATGATACATCTATACTTGCAAAGTCAAGTTGTTCGGGAATTTGCTCGTTTGTTACATACCTGAAATTTGTTCTTTCAAGATTTACAACCCTATCGTCCGTTCTGAGTTTCCATGCAAGTTGACCGTAACCGACATCAACAGCATAAACCTTTTTGGCTCCGTTTTGGAGCATACAATCTGTAAAACCACCCGTAGAAGCACCTATATCGGCACAAACCTTTCCGCTTAAGTCGGGAGAAAAAACATTTATCGCTTTTTCAAGTTTAAGACCGCCACGGCTTACATATTTAAGAGTATTACCCCTGACCTCCAAAACATCGGTAGGTTTAACGGTATCGCCCGGTTTATCGCATTTTTGATTATTGACATATACAATGCCCGACATAATAAGAGCCTTGGCTTTTTCCCGGCTCTCGGCATATCCGTTTTCAAAAAGTGCGACATCCAATCTCTTTTTTTCTTGCATTATTCTACCCCGAGAATTCTTTTTATTGACCCTATATCAAAATTATATTTTTTAAGAGACGACGAAACACTTGCAGCCGGTACAAACTCATCATTTATAGCATTTAGGATATACTTACCTTTAAAATCTTTTTCCAGCAGTCTTGAGGCAATATGTTCTCCTATTCCGCCGCTTTTAATACCCTCTTCAAAGAATACGATTTTTTCAAAAGCCGAAAGTTTAGTTATTAACTCTTCGGAAATCGGATAAATCTTATTGAGTTTTATCACCGTAAAATCCGTATTTTTCGTAGCGGCATATACATTTGAGAAAATTCTTCCGTATGTAATTACTGCCGTTTTTTTGCCGTCATTAAGCACCGAATAATCACCGCTTAAATCTGCATCCAGCGGGTCAAGTTCGCACCCTCTCGGATACCTTACGGCACAAAGTTCGTCATTCTTTGCAACCCTTGTTATTACATTTTCAAGTTCGCTGTAAAATGACGGAGAATAAATATTCATATTGGGAATTAAAGAAAGATAGGAAACATCAAAAATTCCCTGATGGCTTTCGCCGTCTTCTCCGACTATTCCGGCTCTGTCAATTAAAAATTTAACCGGCACATTTGCAATAGCACAGTCGTGAACAATCTGGTCAAACCCTCTTTGCAAAAACGAGGAATAAACCACAAAAAACGGGGTCATACCTCCCGTTGCAAGTCCGCTTGCAAAGCCTACCGCGTGTTGTTCGGCTATACCTACATCAAAAAATCTGTTTCTATATTCACTTGCAAACTCCGAAAGTCCTGTGCCTTCGGTCATAGCAGCGGTGATAGCACATATTTTATCATTTTCCTTTGCAAGTTTTAAAAGTGTTTCTCCTGCAACTGCGGAAAAATTTTTTGTTCCCTTATTAGAATAGCCTGTTTCAACATCAAACGGCGAAACACCGTGATAGTTTTTAGGACTGTTTTCTGCAAAAGAATAGCCTTTCCCTTTTGCCGTAATAACATGGACAACCGACGGTCTTGTATATCGTTCCGCCGCCTTAAAAAGTGCTTCCATATCCTTTATGTTATGGCCGTCAACAGGTCCTAAATAGTTGAACCCCAAACTTTCAAAGAAATTATTTCTATAAACCATACTCTTTAAAAGTTCTTTTATTCTGAATGCCAAAGAATTGAGTTTTTTCCCGACAAAAGGAATTTGGATAAGAAGTTTATTAACGATGAATTTAAAACTGTGATAACGCTTTCGGTTTCTAAGTTTTGTAATCGCACCCGAAATCGCACCGACATTTCTTGAAATAGACATTTTATTATCATTTAAAACAATGATAAAATTGCCCCTTACTCTGCCGGAATTATTAAGCCCTTCAAATGCCATACCGCCTGTTAAGGCACCGTCCCCGATAACTGCGACTGCCGTTCCCTCTTCACCTTTAAGCCTCTTTGCTCTGTAAATGCCGTATGCCAAAGACACAGAATTACTGCTATGACCCGAAACTACGGCATCGTGCTTGCTCTCGGACGGTCGCATAAAGCCCGACAAACCACCCTCGGTTCTTATAGTATCAAATCTGTCAAATCGTCCGGTCAGGAGTTTATGCGTGTAACTTTGGTGTCCGACATCAAATATAATAGCGTCGTCGGGCGAAGAAAAGGCTCTATGCAAAGCAACCGTCAATTCAACTGCCCCTAAATTTGAAGCCAGATGACCGCCGTTTTTTGAAACAGTTTCTATTATTTCACTGCGTATTTCAGCACACAATTCTTTTAGTTCTTCATTATTAAGTTTTTTAACATCATCGGGTGATTTAATTTTACTTAATATTTTAAAATTCAAAAAATTACTTCCTTTTAATAATCCCGTACAAGTAAATAATTCGTTATTTCTTTAAGAGTAGTAGTGTCGCCCTCAAAAGAATCAAGAATACCGATGGCATCGTCTGTAAGGTCTTTGGCTCTTTGCCTGCTTTCGTCAATGCCTAAAATATCAACAATCGTTATCTTTTGATTTTTAAGGTCGCTTCCTACGGGTTTTCCGAGTTTTTCCTCGTTTCCTACCCTATCGAGAATATCGTCGATTATCTGAAAAGCAAGACCTAATTTTTCGGCAAAAGTCTCAACCTTACTAAAACTATCATCATCGGCTCCGGCTAAAATTGCACCGCAACCGCAAGCCGCTTTTATCAAAGCACTCGTTTTTAGGCTATATATTTCATACAAAAGGTCCTCGGTTATTTCAAAATCACCGCAGGTATCAATAACCTGACCGCCTATCATACCCGATATTCCGGCATTTGCCGACAAATATGTTATTGCTTTTGCTACATATTCGCCGTCTATTCCCATTGTTCTTGAAGCCACTCCGAAACTTTCGGTCAAAAGTGAATCCCCTGCCAAAAGTGCTAAAGCCTCACCGTATTTTTTATGGTTTGAGGGTTTGCCTCTTCTCATATCGTCGTTATCCATACACGGCAAATCGTCATGAATTAAAGAATATGTGTGTATCATTTCGACAGCACAAGCAAAATTATAGGCACAGTCATCATTCTTGCCGAACAGTTTATAAAATTCCAGAAGAAGAACGGGTCTTATCCTTTTTCCCCCGGCAAAAAGACTGTATCTTGCCGAATCAATGACTGATTTATAATGGCTTTCGCTTTCATTCAGCAACATATCAAGACGCATATCGAGTTTTTCCTGATATGTTTTAAGTGTCATATCTATCATTTTTCTTCCTCGTTTTCAGCATCGCTGAGAGAAATAATCTTCTGCTTAGCATTTTCAAGGTAGTTTGTACATTCCTTTGATAATTTTATGCCCTTTTCAAAAGCAGAAATTGAATCCTCAAAGGACATATCGCCTTTTTCAAGATTTAATACCGTTTTTTCAAGTTCTGCCAACGATTTTTCAAAGTCAAATTTTTCCATTCTGTTTCTCCTTAACTTCGCAAACGGCATTGCCGTCAGCGAATTTGAGCAAAATATTATCCCCAACCGCAATTTCGTTTATGCCCGTTATCGGTTTATTATCTTTTGTAGCATAAGAAAAACCACGGCTAAGTGTTTTAAGCGGACTTAAAGCATCTAAACTTGCTATGCTTTTAAGAAGTTTGCTTTCGCTCTTTGTAAATTTTGTGTCAAGTGCGGTTTTAAGTCTGCCTGTTAAATAATCGACCGTTTCAAGTTTTCTGTCTATAATCTCATCGGGCTTTTTTAAAACCGACGAATTTAAAACCGATTCAAGTCTGTACCTGTATTTATCAAAAATCATACCCGAAAGGGTAATCAAGCGGTTTTTATACTGCTTGATTTTAAGAAGCACCTCGGAAACATCCTGTACCGCCAACATCGCCGCAGCGGTTGGAGTTGCCGCCCTTAAATCAGCAACATAATCGCAAATTGTAAAATCTGTTTCATGACCGACTGCCGAAATTACGGGAATAGGAGATTCGTATATTTTTCTTGCCAACATTTCGTCGTTAAACGGTGCCAAATCTTCCGCAGAGCCACCTCCACGGCCTATTATAATCGTATCTATACCGCTAAGAACATAAACCCTTTCAAGGGTATTGATTATATTTTTCGGGGCATTTTCGCCCTGAACGGTAACCGGGCAAAG
>DFHZ01000137.1 GCA_002371985.1 Ruminococcaceae bacterium UBA3710
ACGCCTTCAGGCGATGCTTGGACTCACGGTTAAGGGAGTTATTATGCGGAAGTCGCTTTTTGTGTCCGTATTCTTTTAATAGTATAGTAATATTACACCTACAGAACTCTCGCTGTTCTTGAGCAAAAAAATCAGAAAAAGAGCATAAGGTTTTATCAATACAATTTGGAGCCATGATATTTTTGTATAAGACGACGATTCATAAAAAAATGACATTATTTTAAAAATGTGCTATAATAGTTTTATACTCGTTTTGGGAGATGTGTTATGAAAAAACTGATTTCAATTATATTAACCTGCGTGTTGCTTGTTACCGTATTCAGCGGATGCGGCAAAATCTCAGGCGGTAAACAGACAATATTTATTTATATGTGCGGCTCTAACCTGGAAACAAAGCAGGGGCTTGCGGGAAAAAATATAGATGAGATTTTGACGGCAAATATCGGAAGAGATATGAACATTGTGATTGAAACGGGCGGTGCAAAGACCTGGCGTTCTCATGATATAGACAACAACGCAATCCAACGCTATGAGGTGAAGGGCGGCAAGTTGATACTGCTTGATACCCTGCCTCAAGCAAATATGGGAGACGCTCAGACGCTAACGGACTTTCTTACCTGGGGACAGAAGAAATATAAAAGCGAGAAAAATATGTTAGTCCTTTGGGACCACGGCGGCGGCTCGGCAAAAGGCGTTTGCTTTGATGAAAACTATTCCTTTGATTCATTATCGCTTACCGAATTGAAGAGCGCACTTGATACTGCCAAGCTGAACAAAAAGTTTGACTTTATCACCTTTGACGCCTGCCTGATGGCAACCATAGAAGTCGTTTCGGTAATGAAAGATTACGCTGACTATATGATTGCTTCCGAAGAAATCATTCCCGGCGGCGGTATGGACTACAAAGCGGTTTGCGAAGCCTTTGCTTCTGACAGCACGGGTGAAGATATAGGCAAAAAAATCTGCGACGCCTTTATGGAGAAATGCAAAAGAACAGGCAAGGATATTTACTCCACGCTGTCGCTCATCAATTTAGCCAATGCAGACAGCCTGGCGGAGCACTTCAACAACTGCGCCGCCTATATGAACAGAATGTCCGAAACGAAGAATTATTTTTCCCGTATTATAGCCGCCGCAAAAAGATGTGAAAAATTCGGCATTGAAAACACCTTTGACGGCAGTTCAAATATGGTCGATTTAGGCGACTTCTTCGGTGAAGCCTGGGATAACCATATCATTGAGGGAGAAGATGATATTTATTTATCGCTATTGGATGCAATGGACAAAGCAGTACCTTATACGGTAAACAACGGCGAGCGCAGTAACAGAGGCATTTCCTTCTACTACCCTATCACCTACGACAAGGCAGAGGTGGAGGATTATGTAGCGCTCAGCGTCAGTAAGGAATACAGTGAGTTTTTAAAAAATCACTATTGCGATGTTCCTGAAGTTCCGATTGAATTTACCGATAAAGGCAGCATAAGCGAAAGCGGCGCCTTTTCCATCTCGCTTACAAAGGAAAGCTACGCCTACCTTGCCGCCATTGATTTTATGCTCTTTACAACCGACAGCGACGGCACGCATCATATTCTTTGCACCAATAATGACATTGACAAGGATTATGACAATATGAATTTCCAGAGCAATTTCAGAGGCGTTACGCTTGCGCTGAACGGTCACAGGATGTACTGCTCCCCACTCAGTAACACGGCGGACTTTCTCACCTTTGAAACGCCTGTAATTGTAAATTCCAATGCGGAACAGTTTAAGGATACAGATAAAGCCATACTGCAATATAACTTCTTCTGGGATGAAAACGAATTCAACAACGGTCACTATATGATGGCAGGAATTCATAAATATCCTGACGAAAACGGCATTCCTGATAATTTTATTTATCAGCTTGAATCGGATGTAACGCTGAAGGTGCTCACCGAAAGAGTTGTTAAGGACGGTAAAACGGAAGATATTTACAGCGAGGAGTTTGAGGTCGGCGAACTGTATGACTTGGAAAACCCGTCGGTAACCGAAATGCCGCTTGACGGAGGAGAATATCAGTATGTATTTATTGCAACGGATATTTTCGGCAACATTTACTATTCGGATATGGCGACGATGAAGATGAAATACACTTATGACGAGCTTCTTAAAAACCCGCTCCCTGACAGAACGCCTGCGGCAAATATAACGAACATTGAGCCGTTTGATTTGGAAATTCCGACAGAATAAATAATAAAGAATCAGCCCACCGCAGAAATGCGGTGGGCTTTGCTTTGTGAACTCTTAGTCAACCAGTACTGTTGTTAATACATGATTTTCTATTGTATTGGGATATTGACTCTCTTTTCGGTTTGGATTGTCCGGGTGAACTACACCTAATTTAATCTTTGTTATTTTGCTGTTCTTCCCTTCAAATACGTTACCGTAATATACCGAATATAACCAGTAACTTTGATTGCGATAGTATTGCTTTTCTTTTTCAGTTGACACACTTAAGAGTAAAGGTAAATCAGAATTTATGCCTGCTGCTTTTAATTCCTCGGAAAATGTAGAATTACGCATTCTGCTGATGAATTCCTTGGTTTCATCTTCTGACCAAGACCTGCCAAATCTGCCGGAAGCTGCCATAATAGGCGACGTGAAATATCTGTAGTCGGGGAGATCCGTTGTATCTGAAAAAGCAATTTTTGCGTTTAAAACGTAGCTATAGGGATAGTACTCCGGGTTTTTCCCCTTTGGTTGAAGCG
>DFHZ01000178.1 GCA_002371985.1 Ruminococcaceae bacterium UBA3710
AAAAATATATTATAGGGCGAGTATGCCCGACCTATCCATTATCACGAGTATACGAAGCATATCTTTTGTAAGACCTAAGTTCTTTCCGTCACCTTGCATTATGCCTTCTTCTACAAGCTTCGTAACTGTATCTACCGCCCATGCAGGTATATCCTCAAGCTTATCGTATCTTGGCTCTCTTTCCGCCTCAAATTTGTTGTTGATAAAGGTTATGATTCTATCTTCAAGCTCTTTGTTGTACTTGTATATCATATCGTTGCAGATCTTTTGTACATTTGTTTCCGTCATATCGCTTAACCTCTCTTTAAAAGCAAACCATTTGTTTACATCCTTGACCCACGGAGCAGGACAATTTTTAAGACAAACATCGTAATGCCGTATTACATTTGCAAGCGGTACACCGTATCTGTCCATAAGGTCTTTTACAAGCTCTGCCGCTCTGTCTGCCGTCTTTTCGGATATTTGATAATCTCCGCAAGTGCAAAGCTCTATCCCTATGCTGTTGCGGTTACGACAAGTGCATCTGAACGGCATATTTGGTGTTTCGCAATGCCACGCAATATCGCCTTCAGGTACAGAGCTATATATGTCATTATCGTCCACAAAGTAATGAGCCGAAGCTCCCACATTATTGTTTGCAAAATAATTTGCATTACCCCTTGCCGTATCTTTGGCATTGCCCGTGTAATGGATAACTATCCACTCTGTCGATTGCCTTGCGCCGCCGTAGTTGCTACGCTTACATCTTAAGGTTTTTATATTCTTCAAGCCGTTTCACCCACCTTTTCAGCTTTTCTTCCTGTCGTTGCGGATAAACTTCGAGCTCTACCATTTCGGCACACAAGGCTACATCGTTAAACTCTTCGATAAGTGCATAATACACATCGTTATATGTAGCACTTGTCGGGTTTTCCTTCCTCAAGAGCCGTGACATTTTAATGCAAGCCTGAGCAAGCTCGGCACATTCCTCCGCCAATTGCTCGTAAAGCGCCGCTTTAGGTACTTCCTTTTTAATCTTTTCCCTGTTCATCTTTATCCTCCTTCAACTGCTCCAAAATATCCTTTAATTTCTGTGGTATGGGTAGTCCCAAATGTGCGGAATTTTCAAGTATGCTTATACCTTCATTGCTTAAGTAAAAGAATATAACTGCCGTTCTTAATACGGATCCATTACCCACGAGCTGAGTATCCACAATGTTGCCGATACCCACGAGCACGAAGATAAGAACTTTCTTGAATATGCCTCTGAACCCTATCTCACTTGACAGCCTTTTGTCTGTTATGGCACACATCACACCCGTAATGTAGTCAATAGCCACAAAGGCTACAAGGGCATACAGCAAACCGTCCACACCTCCCAAAAACCACCCCACAAAACCACCGATAACCGAAAATAAAAATTGATACTGTTTCATAATTCCCTCCTTATGTCTTGATTGTCATTAATAAGGGTGCAAACGTACCATCCGAGAGCTTAATGTACCAAGTGAGCGGTGCAAACGTGCCGTCCGAGAGCTTGATGTACCAACCGCTTGATATTGGTGACGGCGCATCCCATCCAAAAGTCCACGGATAGCCTTCATTGTTGCTGTCGATCTTCCACACATCAAGGATGCCGTAAGGATTATCAAAACCCTCAAACGGATGACAATTGACGATACAAGGGATAGTAACGGGGTAGCCGTCGGTGTCCATATACCAGTCTTCTATTTGAGATGTCGTATCAAAATATACAACTTTATTATAACCACTATTATCATATTTCATATAACCTTGATTCGCTTTATCATTATATGTTGATATTGCAACACCCGCGTTAGTGGTAGCGACCCAAACAGTTATAACCGGTGTACCATAGGTAATTTCTATGTCTTCCATATCAATTTCCAATGGCTGCCAACCGCTTTTCGTTATAGTTAAATTATCATTAAACAACACCCTATCAGTACTGGTATTTCCGGTGCCAAGCAAAATACGCACATTGCAAGTATGCTGAACATCCGGGTTATCATTTGCTTTCACGTATGCAATAATCCTGTGTAATGTAAACCGTTTAAAAAAATGTCTGTATTGAGTATAAGAATAATTGCTCCATGTACCCGCTTCATACACCCAAGTAGTCTTATCTTCATTACCGGCAAATTCATACATCTTGTAATAGACATTAAGAGATACGGCTTTTTGCATTCCCACATTATCATAAAGCAGATGTTTATGTACGGGATACACAGTTGGATATTGTGATATGGCAACACCAGCGTTTACGGTGTTTACCCTCACGATTATATATGGCGTATCATATTCTACTTCGGCGTTTATATCATCTACTGTTATGGTTTGCCAATTGTCCGCATCTTGAGCGACAGTATGTGTGCTTGTGTATAATAATGTTGCGTTTTCGAGGCTTTGCTCGCTGTTGCAATATATTTCCAAATTGGCAGAACCCTGCGTATCGGAAGCTTTAGCATAAAATGTAAGACTATTAATTGTTAATCTACGCAAATCATGTTTAAAGTATGTATAAGCCGATACCCCTGAAGTATTTGGGTTGTATGTCCAAGTTGTTTGATCGTGGCTATAAAAATCAAAATCTTCAATCATATCAGCCAACCTCTCTGTCTAAGAAAACTTGCGTCCTTTAAATTTTCTCTTGTTACAGGTACACCTCTGCCGTCGCCTATTGTATAATCCGCATAATACAGGCACTCAAACATATTGGCTGCTGAAGGGTTGTTCGCAATTGGGCATATACCATTGGTCGGCGTTCCCCCAATGTTTGTCATATCAGTGTAGCAATATAAAAGTTGAGTATTGCTTTGCCATCCGGTTATCCCCCCGTAATAATTAGTAGCCTCCACCTTACTTCTATTCCATGCATTTGTAACAGCCATACCGCTATAATTATTTTGAGGTCTAAATAAAGCCCCTTCATAACAATGAATTTCGGAATTCATATAAATATTTATGCCATTAAAATAATTATTTGAATGGCATCCGTATACAAATCTTGCTCTATAAGTTCCGCTAATGCCCAATCTGTTGACTAATCTTTTTTGCGGCGCATTTACACGGTCGTCTATCATAGCAATAGCAAAAATATTGCTACCACTAATACCACGAGCGTTTGTATATGAACAATTACCCTTAACTATAATGTTTTCGATGCACGGATTAGTGTCGGTTGGAGTGTTCCCGCTTAAACATTTCCACGCCAATAACTGACACCAGTTACCACCTGTATATGCATTCGTGAAATGGCAATTATCAAAAACAAGATTTCTGATATACCCATTAACATTGGTGCACATAAACTGGAATCTCTCATCACCTTGGAAAATGACAAGATTCTTTATCGAATATCCTTGTCCATCAAAATAATAATAGTCAGTAAGACCACCGTCGACAGATGACCGCCAATGTGTAATACTTTGCTCTTCCAAATATCCTTCAAAATCAATGTCGTTATCGAGATATATTTCTGCATAGTCCGAACTACTTCCTATTGCTGACGAGCTATTAAACACTTGCACAAACTGTTCGGGTGTTGTTATATGTATCACACTCATCAGCTACCACCTCCACTCGTATCGGTATACAACCCTATCACAGTCATCGCAGGTGCATCACTCGGTACATCGTCCAAGTCCGTCACAAATACCATTGGCGGGATCTCGGTCTCGAAGTCTGCCTTTACAAGATTTGTTTTGTCCTCGTAAAACTTAAAACCATTTGCTTTTTGGTCTGTTGTACGGTTTTTTATGATTTTAGGGATGTACTCTCCATTTACAAGTTCCCAATCCCATTTTGCAACTGTCTTGACAGTACTTCGTGGAAGCCTGACTTCAAAGGCTTTAACATCTACATTATTTCCGTATACCGCTTGTGGATTTGTAAATGTATATGAGCTGTAAGCGCCTATATCCGTGCCTATGGAAGTATAATATACCTGTTGCCCACCTATGGTAAATCCTGCCGTATTGGCATACGAATAACTGACACCGCTTGAATAAGTAGTTTCCCTTAACTGTATATCCGCCTCCGATATGCTTGTCTGTTGTGCTACAAAGGAGTATGGCGTACTGCTGAATATGTATGTGTCGGAATTATTCCAAATAACCTTTTTCTTCGCAACGCTGTAATAGGCATCACCGTGTAAAAAATACGGTTTAACGTTCGTCAACAGTTCATCGTCTATACCGAAATTGCCGTTTATATTTACTTCAAGATTTTCGATAGCATTTGATAACTCCTGTTTAACTTTCGATATTTCGGAATTATCGTTTGACTTTGTTGCGGAATTTTCGTAGAGTGTTGTCTCCCCTACTCCGCTTATAACCGTATTTCCGTTTATCTGAATATTAACTGCCGTTACCGCTCCCGTATAGTTCACATTATCTTTTACATAAGTGATTAAATCTAACGGTTCTAAAAAAGGTGACGGCAACACGGTAGCGGTAAAGGGTCTGTATGTTAATCCTGTTATTTGCGTGTATATGCCGTTCAACACCGCTTCAATGTTATCACCTTCAAGGATGTCACATCCCGAATAGGATATAGCTCTCTGGTCATTACCACACGTAAATACATTACCGTCATTATCTGTATAAACAAGACCCAAGATTTGATTATTACTTTCGTATAAATCGCTTTTAGTTCTTAATGCTTCCGAATATGTGTAGCTACTGTTTGTAAACCACTTAAATTCAAGGTTTCCGTTACCGTTCATATAGCAACAAGTTGCCGTTAGAAATGCACACCAACCAAGCAATTGTCGCATAGTACCCGTGTATGAGTTGAGAAACTCGGCAGACACTTCATAATCATTATTGACTAAATCGGATAAATCAGTAGCACATGTTACATCCCTGTCCTCACATATATAGTCAATCAAATCGGTAATTGTAATATTGTCATTAAAATTAAAATTACACTCTTTATCAAACTTAATAAGCCTATCAAGAGCTTGAATTTTTAATTGCATTATCTTCCTCGGAGATGTATCTACGATAAAGACACCACAAGGAAGATATTGAACAGTACCATTTACTTCACATCCAATCTCAACAAAAAGCTCGCCGCCCGTAAAAGTCACATCATCAAAATCACCGCTGCTGTTATCCAATGTTAATGTCAGCTCGCTTGCAACGGTGCTACCAAGCTCTATTTTAGAACTGCTTGCAACAGAACGGTCTATAATTAAACCATTTTCAATGATATTTGAACTATTGATTTGGGTCTGAACGCCCTCGGTATCGGTAAATGTTATTCTTACATACTGATATTCGCAATTTAAAAACGCATCCGTTAAAGCACTCATTATTTACCCGACCTCTCTATAATGTCGAATGAGATATTTTCCCATAAACCGAGCTTATGATTATACATTACACTTGACCTGTCGCCGACGTAGAATACAGATGTCCTCGTCCCTCTCATTGCATCTACATATTGGATTGAAATATACTCTCCGTTAAACGCAGATAGTATCGTTTGAGCTGCCGAATCATCCACATAATGCCATTCCAAATGGACTTTTGCACATTGCCCGACACGTTTTTTCCACATCACCGTATCTTCGGTACGTCCTGCATCCGACGCAGATATATCGTTTAAGCTCCATTCGTAAACCGCAGGGCAAGGTATTTGCACCCCGCCCACCGATTTAATGGGATTGTATGTTTGGTCTGTCATATCATCCACCAACCTTTATCAATTAACCGAAACGACCTGTTTGCCCGCCCTTGTATTGGTGCGTGTAAAGGCATTGATCATAGAGCTTGTAGTTACTTCTACGGTAGTATCCTTCTTGTCTATCCTATCAAGTATTTCGTTCATATCTTTGATAGCGGAAGCAAGGTCTTCTTGTGTCTGTGCGTAGCTATTTTCATTACCATTAATATATACCGACGGCACAGTGGGCTTTGACTGTCGCTCCAATACATTAATGTAAGCGTCCATCGTTGTGTCAACTTGTGTCTTGAGCGTGTTATAATCCATTCCCGGAATAAGGTTTATCATAGCTTTGTTTAATTCCAAAAAGCTATCTGTAAAGTTCTTTGCCATTTTAGATAGTCCCGCTTGCCAACCGTATAAGATCCATTCAGCAAGTCCTTCGCCCACATCATTAAAGAACGGGAAGAGCTTATCGAAAAATTGTTCAATAGGGTCTGCTATTTTTGTCTTTAACCAATTATTAATTCCTTTAAGCTCATCATCAATTCCTTTTTTGAATTTGTTTATCGAATTTTTACCATTTATCTTAAACGCAATGTTTAGAGTAACTAAAAAATCTTTAATCGGCTTCCACAAATGTGTTTGAAACCACTCTCCGATATTATAAAGCGCTAAGAATGCGCCGTCTTTAAATTTATCAAAAGTTGTCTTTCCGTCTTTCTTCATCTCGGGGAATTTCGTTGTAAAGGAATTTTCTATCGGTGTCCACAAATTCTCATCTATCCAAGCCCCCACATCCATAAGCCCTTCGGTTAAACCCGTATTAAGAGCTTGTGAATAATTACCACCGCTTGCTTCAAGATCATCCTCTAAGCTGCCGCCCGTAAAGGCATTAATAAACGGGAATACGATATTCTTGTTTACCCATTCACCAAGGTCTAAAAACGCCTTAAATATATCATCGGGCGAAAGAGATATTCCTTCGGGGTACATTTCTTTTATAAAACCGCCGACAAGATCGAATGCCGCTTTGAAAGCTTTACCAAGAAACGTGAATATAGCAGTTGAAACTTCATCGACTTTTAATTCTTCAAAGAACTCTTTTAATCCCTTTGCGAGATCTTCTCCGACTTGTTCCCAATCATAACTGTCAAGCCAACTTGAACCTTCATTAAACGCTCCGACAAGAAACTCACCGATAGACTTTCCGATACTGCCCAATAATCCGGGAGTGGTTATTAAACCAATTCCGAAATCTAACGCCGACGTTATTATCCTTGTAAAGGTTGCTCCGATCTCTTTAAAGTCTATATTCCTAAATGCACTTTCAAGAAATTCTCCGACTTTTCGACCGACATTAAAGAAGTTTGCTTTTCTCAAAAAGCCGTTCACAAATGCGATACCCTTATTTACCACATCCGCAACTTGTTTACCGATTCCTTTTGCATCCAAGCCCTCTACAAAAGTATTAAATCTTATAGCAACTTCTCCGCCCAAATTCCTTATTTTATCAAGATTAATGGGTGTGCCTTCCTGCTCAAAGATAGTTTTTATCCTTGTCACAAACTCCCTTGTAGGTTGAGATACTTCCTCATTATGGAACATAGAGGCATAGTCGGGTGCCGTATCGGTACTGCTGTCTTTTCCGTTAAGCACATTTAACTCATCAAAACCGAGTATAGATTTTTTCAGTTCCTTTTGTGCCTTTTCGGTTTCCTTTGCCGTGTCTTGCCAAGTTGTGGCAACTCTATCGGCAACCGTATAAAGCTCCGCACCCGTAAAGGCGGAGATCACCTCATTAAAGCGGTTTACAAGGTCTACAAAGGCATCCGATAAACTCTTTACGGCAGGCGTAATAGCATTGATAATCGGTGCGACCATTGCACCCAAAGAGTTTTTTGCATAGAGTGCGCTTGTAGCTAAATCATCCATACTGTTTTTGAATGTTTTATCTACAATAGCGCTCCATTGGTACAGATTTTTAATACCGTCTCTTATGCCTTGTGATATTAGCTTTAATGCGGTACGAATGGCTCTATAAAGAGCTATTCTCTGTATGCTTTTAAAAAACTTTGATGCACCCTGTGTTGCATTTTTAAAGGCATTGCTTACAAGTTTTACGGGAGGGATTATTCCTTTTGTAACCAAACCCGCAACATTACCGAACATCCTGTCAAAAGGACTTGAAGCGTCGAAAAGCTTAAAATCTATGCCTTTAAATCCCGTACCCTCATAGTTAAATGGAGTTTTACCTATACCTTTGTACTTAAAACTGTCACCTACAACATTGGAAAGAGCCGAAGAAAAATCCGATAATGCCGATAAGTTTAAGGCTTTATTTATATTTTTCCCAAACTCGGAGGCGTAATCGCTTGCTTCTTTTGAATATTCAGCAAGGCGGCTCATTTGTTCAATTCCAACTATTTTATTGTTTTTGCCGATGATCTCTTCATACTCATCTGCATTTACGGAAAGATCGGGAAAGTTTTTAAAGGGATTTATTCTTTCGACTTCTTTTGCGGCTTCTTTTGTAGCACTTTTAATTTTTTTTGTAGTCTCTCCGGTGGAAACTTCAAATTTCGGCATATCACCGAGTTCTTTTTTTAATCCCTCCCAAAGCTCATAAGCCTTATTAAGCTCCGAAAAATCACCTATAATATGAAATTGCAATTGTTCAAGTTCTATCGCCATTACGTTTCTCACCTCGCCGTCTGTTATAATCCATTAAGAAATCTGTCATTCTCTGTTTCATATCTTCATATTGCTCTCGCTCTTTTTCTCGTTGTGCATTTTTTGTAATAGGTATCGGCTCTTCTATGTATTTTTCGGGTTTATGGGTCTTGTGCATCGGATTAAATACGGGAGATGCACTCAATAATGCGTTGTATATATACAATCCGTTAAGCCACTGTTCAAAATTGACCCTGTCCTGCTTTAAAGAATATGCCTCTCTGTAATATCTTGCTATCTCGGGATCTCCGTTCCAGTAATCTTCATAGCTAACACCTATCGACAAATAAAAAGGGCATAAGCGTTTAAATACATTTGTGTAACAAATAAGGCGGTCAGTGTTACCACCGCCGCCCTCGTTATCGGACAATCGAGATGTTACACGCTCGTTGTCCACAGTATGTTTTTTTCGTCTGTCGGTTCATCGAGTAGTGTCTTTAAGGTATCGTTGTACATCCCTGCCAAAACTTGTATAAGCCCCTGCTTGTCTTTCATAAGCCCGTATATCTCATCAATTACATTATCCTCAATGTTCGGATGATTCGCATAAAAAGCGCCTTTAAAAAGTTTCGGAAGTGTGGACATCGGTTTTGTTTGCGCCGCTGTAATATCGAACCCTTCATCTTCCATTTTTTCTATAGTTCGTCTTGTATATGTAAGATTATATGTATTACCATTGTAATCGAACTTTATCTTCTTTGACATTATCTCTGCTCCTTAATCAATTATGCTATAGGTGTTACCTCGCCCTGTAAGCCTATCGTTATCTGCATTTCTCTGACTTCGCCCACGCCCTTACCAATTAGACCGACACTGATTGTACCGGGGAAGCTAAAGCCGCCGTCATCACCATTATCACCGAATAACAGTTTAAAATAATAGACCGTACCCGTATCCATCGCATTAATGGTATCGAAATCGCTCTTAATGTAGTTTGCCGTAAAAGTAAAACCGTCTCCGCCGCCTCTTAAGCCGGGAATATAAGTTCTTACGCCCTGTGAAAGATTGGTAGTTTCAACCATTTCCCTATCGGTGTTGATATTGGGATAATCCTTAATATCGACAAGCTTTGTAAAGCTACCGCTTTCCGTTGCGGAAAAATGAAGCTCCGTCTTATAAGTAAGTGTCGGTATTGTACTTGCTGCCATATTATTTACCTCCTATAAAAATATTTGCCGTCTATATTGGCTGTATAGTGCATTGTTAATCTATATATACTTGCGTTATTCATATTTAAAAGCGGTGAGTAAAAAGTCCTTGTAAAATTCATTGTAAACATTTCTTTATCAATGACTTTAGCTATCTTTTTACATTCGCTTTTCTTACCGTTCATTTTGTTTGAATATACCTCAACGGTAAAATTGACGGTAGATACTTCGCTTTCAAGTGTTGTATATTGCTTATCTACCCTGTTGTCACTCATTATGACAGATATATGCGGGAAGCTCGGCGGCGTAGCTACATATTCGCTTGTGACATCCGCAGTGGGGAAGTCATTCAAAATAGCATTTGAAATACGGGTAAAAACCTCATTTTCAATATCTATCATAGTTCACGCCACCGCCTTTGTATCTCTTCAACAACTTCATCTCGCATTGTCTCTCGTGCTCTATACATACACATATTTGCGGGATTACCGAATGTATGTACGGATCCGTCCTTATTTATCGTGCCGTTTGTTCCGGGATTTCCGATATAAGTCCAACCGTCTTCGTTGCGACCGTATTTTGCTCCGTACTCTCCACGGATCATATCGTTTTCTTCCGCTTCGGGATGATCATCGGGATATACTACACCCGTTCCAAACTCAATAAATAAAGCAACATTGCAAGGCTCAACATCTCGCATACCCATTGCGGATATTGTTACGTCACTGTAACCGGGCATATAATCGTGTGCCACATCACTGCTGACAACAACGATATTGTCACCGTCATATTCGGCTACATCGAAATTCGCTTGTGCGTATTCCCTTGCTTTGTTTGCGATAGCATCCATCAATGAACTACGGAAATTTTCAAATCGTTGCTTCATTTACATCGACCTTCTTTATAGCTATCTTACAATAGTTCTTCGTTTTGGCTATCCTACGCACTACCGCATTGCATTCACCCTCGGCGGGTGTTTTATCTATCCACAGCATAGCGTTTTCGGAAAAGGGACAACTGCCTGCAATTAACAACACATAGTTATAATCCGTAAGCGTTCCGAAAGTATTTACTTCCGCCATACCCGTCGCAGATGATACACTGCAATGTATCTCTGTGGGTTCCGAATATATCTTTTCGACCTCACCCGTGTAATATCCGCTATCATCAATTATCCGCTCGGTATCCGATAAATCGGAATAATAGACCGTTATTAAATGATTATACAGTAGTCTCATTAACGACCACCGCCTTCGCTATCGGCATTATTTCACGTAAAAGGCTTTGAGGTAAATCGCCGTCCGAATATTGCACTTGTGTAGCATTTTCGGAGTGTCCCGTTTCACCCTCTGCTCCTCGCTTATTCAAATAATAATTCGCCGCTTGGACTTGAAGCTCATCATACCTTGCAGGCATTTCAAGCTCCGAATAATCGCTTTCATACGGATAACATCTTGCAAGTATTTTGCTTCTTGCCATTTTAAGAAAAGCGGACAGCACATTATCATCATCAG
>DFHZ01000165.1 GCA_002371985.1 Ruminococcaceae bacterium UBA3710
CAGTTATCAAGGTTGGTGCTGCTACCGAAATAGAAATGAAAGATAAAAAACTCCGTATTGAAGATGCTCTTTCGGCAACAAAGGCAGCCGTTGAAGAGGGCATAGTTGCAGGTGGCGGTGTTGCTCTTATCAATGCCATTCCTGCGGTTTCGGCATTAGCTGAAGAAACTTCGGGCGACGAAAAAACAGGTGTTAATATCGTTCTTAAATCTCTTGAAGCTCCGCTTCGTCAGATTGCTTTCAATGCCGGTATTGAGGGCTCGGTAATCATTGATAAAATCGTTACAAGCGGAAAGGTAAACTATGGCTTTGATGCTTATAATGAAACATATACCGATATGATTAAAGCCGGAATTGTAGACCCGACAAAGGTAACCCGTTCGGCACTTCTTAATGCCGCAAGTGTTGCTTCAATGGTTCTTACAACAGAAAGTTTGGTTGCTGATTCCAAGGAAGATTCAGCCGCCGTTAATGCTGCCGCAGCAGCCGCTGCTGCTCAGGGCGGAATGTACTAATCTCCGAAAGCTTAAATTTGAAAGGTGGATACAAGTTTTCTTGTATCTGCCTTTTTGTAAAATAGGAAAATTTATGGACTATAAAGAAACATTAGAGTATATAAATTCTCTTGGAAAATTCCGTTTGCCTTCAGGACTTTCACGAATGAAAGAAGTGTGCGGAAAACTAAATAATCCGCAGGATAAATTTAAAAGCATACATATTGCCGGTACGAACGGTAAGGGCTCAACGGCTGCTATGACCGCAAATATATTAAGTCAGGCAGGCAGAAAAGTTGGACTGTATATTTCTCCGTTTGTTGTGAATTTCAGAGAGCGTATTCAGATAAACGGTGAATATATATCGGAAACCGACCTTGTAAAATATTCCCGTAAAGTAATAGATACCGCTATAAGCCTTAACGAATTTGAGTTTATTACAGCGGTCGCTTTTTTATATTTCAGTGAAAAAAATATAGATGTTGCCGTAATTGAAACGGGTCTTGGCGGTAAATTTGACGCTACAAATGTTATAAAAAATGTTTGTACCTGTGTTATTACGAAAATCGCTCTTGACCATACTGCGGTACTCGGCGAAACAATCGAAAAAATCACCGAAGAAAAATGCGGAATAATAAAAACAAAAAAGACCGTAACCGTTCCCGACCAAAACCCTAAAGCCTTGTCTGTTATAGAAAATTATGCAGAAGAAATTTTGATACCTGAATTTCCTGAAATTTATTCGAGCAGTTTGAAAGGTACAAAGTTTGTCTTCGAGGGTAGAGAATATGAAATCCACCTTTTAGGTAAGCATCAGGTTTTAAATGCAGTAACCGCAATAACTGCTGTCAGGAGTTCACCGTTTAGTGTGCCTTATGAAGATGTAAAAACGGCACTTGAAAACACAAGATTTCCAGCAAGACTTGAAATAGTATCAGAAAAACCGCTGACGGTAATTGACGGTGCTCATAACCCCGACGGTGCAGAAGTTTTATCAAAGTTTTTAAAACAATTTAATGAAAAACCGACCTTTATTATTGCTATGATGAAAGATAAAGACTGCGACAGTTTTTTGAGTAAAATTTTGCCGTATGCCGATACCTGCATTATAACAAAAATTGAAAATTCACGGTGTATGGATGTTGGAGATTTGTCTGCACTTGCGACTAAATATACGAAAAATATTATAAAAACGGATAATTTAGCGGATGCTATAAAAATAGCAAAATCGAGCAAAAATTCCATATTTATTGTAGGTTCGCTTTATCTTGCAAGTGATGCGAGAAAATACTACATTTAGTTTTATAATAGGACATTTTAATATGACATTGTTTTTAAGGACAAACACTTATTATATATAAGGGCTTGTCCTTAATTTTTTATTTGGAGGAATACAAATGGCAGTTGACATTGTTGTAAAGGGTGAGGTTTTGACGGCAAGGCTTGTCGGCGAGATAGACCACCATACAGCATACTATATAAGAAAAGAAATAGATGCCGCTATAGAACTTAATATGCCGTCCCTTTTAATTCTTGATTTCGAGAGGGTAACATTTATGGATAGTTCGGGTATCGGTCTTGTTATGGGCAGGTATAAAAACATTTCAAAAAGATGCGGTGAACTTCATGTTGTGGGTGCAAAACCTCAAATATATAAGGTTATGAAACTTTCAGGTCTTGAAAGGCTTGTTAAATTGGAAATGTGTTCTCAGGAGGCAAAGAAATGAAAAGTGAAAATAGTTTTAGTATGACCGTTTTATCAAAATCGTCTAATGAAAGTTTTGTAAGGAGTGTGGTTTCCGCATTCGCTTTAAGCCTTGACCCGACGGTCGAAGAAATAAGCGATATAAAAACCGCCGTTTCCGAGGCGGTAACAAATTGTATCGTACATGCCTATAAAGATACTATCGGGAAAATTTACATAAACTGCGATATTAAAGATAATGTTCTTACCGTGAAAATTCGTGATAGGGGAATTGGGATTGAAAATATCGAACAGGCGATGGAGCCTCTTTTTACTACCTCAGATGACGAGAGAGCAGGACTCGGCTTCGCCGTTATGCAGTCGTTTATGGATAGTATAAGAGTGCGTTCCGTAGTAGGCAAAGGCACAACGGTAACTCTTAAGAAACATATATCGGTTCGTTATGCAACTAAAAAACAATGAAGAACTTGTAAGTTCAAATCTTCGCCTTGTTTCAAGCCTTTGCTCAAGATTTATCGGAAGAGGAATAGAGTATGACGATTTGTTCAGTGCCGGATGTGTCGGACTTGTGAAAGCGGCAAAAGGATTTGACGATACAAGAGGTGTAATGTTTTCAACATACGCAGTCCCGGTAATTCTCGGAGAAATCAAAAGACTTTTCAGAGACGGCGGAGATGTAAAAATATCAAGAAGCATAAAAGAGTTATACATCAAAGCAGTAAAGATTAAAGATAAACTTGAAAATGAACTTTCAAGAGAAGTAACCGTTAAAGAAATTGCAGACGAAATGAAGTTGACCACCGAAGAAATAACCGAAGCATTTTGTGCTTGCAGGGCAACGGTGTCTTTGACTGTCAGCGATGACGACGGGGAAAAAGAACTCGATGTTGCCGATAATATCGACGAAAAACTGACCGAAAAAATCAATATTAAAATGGCAATAGATAAACTTGACGAACGGGAACAAAAAATAATTAAATTCAGATATTTCGGTGCATTGACACAGAGTGAAACGGCAAAAAAACTTTCTATGTCGCAGGTGCAGGTTTCAAGGGCTGAAAAAAAGGCATTGAAAAAACTCAAAAATATTTTAGAGCCGGGTGCATAACTGTTTGTTGACAAAATTTTTCAAATATTTATAATTATAGTTAAAAAATGTATTTGGAGGGAAAGGTTTGAATCCAATACTGTATTTGGTTATTCCTTGTTATAACGAGGAAACGGTTTTGCCCATAACGGCACCTTTTTTTCTTAATAAAATTGAAGAACTTATCGGTTGTTCAAAAATCTCGCCCGAAAGCCGTATACTGTTTGTCGATGACGGCAGTACGGACGGCACATGGAATATAATCAAGAATATGTCAGAAGACTATATTGCGGTTAAGGGAATAAGTTTAAGCAGAAACAGAGGACATCAAAATGCCCTTCTTGCAGGACTGCTCGAAGCAAAAGAGTTTTGCGACATTTCTATTTCTATAGACTGCGACGGTCAGGATGATATAAATGCCGTCGATAAAATGGTTGACGAATACCTCTCAGGTGCCGATATAGTTTACGGCGTAAGGGATAACCGCAAGAGCGATACATGGTTTAAAAAATCTTCTGCAAAATGCTATTATAGAGTTCTTAATCTTTTTGGGGCAAATGTTATTTATAATCACGCTGATTACCGCCTGATGTCTAAAAGAGTTCTTGAGGAACTAAGCAAATATAAAGAAGTAAACCTTTATTTAAGAGGAATGATTCCTCTTATCGGTTTTAAAAGCACATCTGTTTTTTATGAACGGCATAAAAGGTTGGCAGGAAAATCAAAATATCCTTTAAGAAAAATGTTGCATTTGGCTTTTGACGGCATTACAAGCCTTACTGTTAAACCTATACACATAATTACGGGCTTCGGTTTTATTGTGGCTTTGATAAGCGGAATCGGCATTGTTTGGTCGGTCGTGGCAAAACTGACGGGTCATACAGTAGCCGGTTGGACATCAATTATCAGTATAATTTGCTTTTTAGGCGGAATTCAACTGCTTAGTCTTGGTGTTATCGGAGAATATGTCGGCAAAATATATTTGGAAACGAAAAACAGACCGAGATATGTTATAAAAGATAAAACACCTGAAGATAAATAGTAGAGTTTTTCCTATGTATATACTACATCTTGTGCGTCAATTTTTTTTAAAAAAAGTTTTAAAATTTTTTCAAAAAAAGTGTTGACAAGGGGGAAAGGATGTGGTATTATAATCGGGCGCCCTGAAAATAGCGGGGAGCGGACGGACCTTGAAAATTAAACAACGA
>DFHZ01000175.1 GCA_002371985.1 Ruminococcaceae bacterium UBA3710
GCATAAGCGGTGCTTCGTAAAGATTGGGCAGAGTTATATTTTCAATAACGCAATCCTTTTTAACATTGCAGAAAAGAGATATTTTATCAAAAATACTCTCCTCGAGTGGCTCATCGCAACGAAGAATTATAATATTCGGGTTGACCCCCATGCCTTGTAACTCTTTGACAGAGTGCTGAGTAGGTTTCGTTTTGTGCTCTTCCGATCCGTGAAGGTAAGGCACCAATGTTACATGTATAAAAAGGCTGTTTTCTCGCCCTACTTCAAGTGCTATTTGTCTTACTGCTTCAATGAAGGGTTGCGACTCAATATCACCTATTGTACCGCCTATTTCCGTGATTACTATATCTGCATCTGAATGTTTGCCTACATTATATACAAATTCTTTAATCTCATTTGTAATGTGTGGAATTATCTGCACGGTAGAACCGAGATACTCACCTCTCCGTTCTTTATTAAGAACATTCCAATACACTTTACCGGTTGTGAGATTTGAATATTTGTTAAGATCTTCATCGATGAAACGCTCGTAATGGCCTAAATCAAGATCGGTTTCGGCACCGTCTTCGGTTACATATACCTCTCCGTGTTGGTACGGACTCATAGTTCCGGGATCAACATTTATGTAAGGGTCAAGTTTTTGGGCTGCCACTTTTAGACCACGGGCTTTTAAAAGTCTGCCGAGAGATGCCGCCGTGATACCTTTTCCGAGCCCTGAAACCACACCGCCTGTTACAAAAATATATTTTGTCATAACCAAAATCTCCTATTTTCCGCTCTCTCCGTAGTTTGAAAGTACACGAGCCGACGGATCGCTTACATTACAGCCTTCCCATGATTTATTCGGCATCCAGAAGTCTACAATCATTTCCGATTGACCGGGATAAAACTTTTCAAAAATCTCTCTGTATAAAAGCGATTCTTTTGTAAAAGGTGTAGAGTGTTTATGTTTTTTTCTTTTACTTTCATACTCTTCATCGGTATAAACACTTTCGGCGTAGTCTTTAAGATAATCGACCATTGAATGTCCTACTGCATCTGAAAATGCTGCTTTTTCACGCCATAAAATGCTATCCGGCAAGTAATCTAAGCCTTCAAAGGCATGGCGTAAAAGATATTTGCCTTTACCGTATTTATTTATTTTCATTTCAGGGTCAATGCTCATAACATATTTTACGAAATCAAGGTCTCCAAACGGTACTCTTGCTTCCAAAGAATTTGCCGAAATACATCGGTCTGCTCTAAGGACATCATACATATGAAGTTCTTTTATTCTTTTTTCTGATTCTTTCTGAAATTCTTTGGCATTCGGTGCAAAATCAGTATATTTATATCCGAACAGTTCGTCAGATATTTCGCCTGTGAGAAGAACTCGAATATCTGTCTTATCGTGAATTGCTTTGCAGACAAGATACATACCCATACTGGCACGGATAGTAGTAATATCGTATGTTCCGAGAAGATAAATTACATCTTCAAGTGATGATATAACCTCGTCGGGTGTCATATACACTTCGGTGTGGTCGGAGCCTATAAAATCGGCTACTTGCCGTGCATATTTAAGGTCTATCGCATCCTCGCTCATACCTATTGCAAAGGTTTTAATTGGCTTTTGACTTTCCCTTGCCGCAATAGCACAAACAAGTGAAGAATCAAGTCCGCCCGAAAGCAAAAAGCCAACTTTCGCGTCTGCCACAAGCCTTTTCTTAACACCTGCTATCAACTTTTCTCTGATTTTTCCACAGGCAATTTCCAACTCATCAAAGCAAGCACTATTTGGTTTCGATATATTGTTATAGCAAACAAACTCACCGTCTTTGTAGTAATGTCCGGGAGGAAACGGCATAATCTTTTTGCAAAGACCAACAAGATTTTTCGGCTCACTTGCAAAAACGATTGTTCCTTTACAGTCATATCCGTAGTAAAGAGGACGAATGCCAATGGGGTCTCGGGCGGCAATCCAAGTTTCCTTGTCGCCGTCATAAATAATACAGGCAAACTCGGCATCAAGCATATTAAACATATCAGTGCCGTATTCAAAATAGAGTGGCAAGAGTATTTCACAGTCGCTTTCACTCTTAAATTCATAGCCCTTCTCTATGAGTTTCTGTTTTTGCTCGGCAAATCCGTATAATTCTCCGTTACAAACTGCTACGCAACCGTCTAAAACAAACGGTTGCATACCTTCTTCGTGAAGTCCCATAATGGAGAGCCTATGAAAGCCCAAAACTCCACCTTTTACATCTATTATTCTGCTGTCGTCAGGTCCTCGAGATTTAGTTTTGGCAAACCCGTTTTCAAATGCGGATTTGTCAAGAACTTCTCCGCAATAACCTATAACTGAACACATAAAACATCACTCCACATCCTGTAAAGCATCGTAACCTTCTTCACCGGTACGAATTTTTACGGAATTTTCAACATTATAAACAAATATTTTTCCGTCGCCAATATGTCCTGTATAAAGCACTCGCTTTGCAGTTTCTATAACACTTCTGACAGGAACTTTGCTTACAACAATATCAACCTGAATTTTAGGCAATAAGTTTGTTTCCATTTGAACGCCTCGGTAGTATTCCGGCTGACCCTTTTGGACTCCGCAACCCAAAACATGCGATACTGTCATACCCGTAATTCCTATATCCATCATTGCGTTTTTTAGCGCCTCAAATCGTGGTTCTTTACAGATTATTTCTATCTTTGTAAGTTTTGGAGCACCCTCATCAAATGTAGGCATTTTTTTAATAGGTATCGCCTCTGATACCGGTGTTTCGCCGCTTACTGCTATGGCATTTTCATAACCGTAATCAATACTTTCGACTGCCGGAACAAAATCTGCGTAGGCACTCGGTAGTCCATGCTCTGTTTTATCAAGCCCCTTTATTTCTTCTTCGGCACTAACACGAAGACCTATCGTATTTTTGATAATAAAGAATGTAGCGGTCATCATAATTGCCGTCCAAACGAGAATGGAGGCAATGCCTAAAAGTTGAATGCCTAAAAGCCGAAAACTGCCGGTGTAAAAAAGTCCTTTAAGTCCTGCGGGGGCTTTGGGGTTTGCTAAAAGACCTACTGCAACCGTACCCCATATTCCGTTTGCAAGGTGAACGCCAACAGCACCTACGGGGTCATCAATAT
>DFHZ01000074.1 GCA_002371985.1 Ruminococcaceae bacterium UBA3710
CGTTGTCGCCTAGTATCTGTATAAACAAATTCCGTCCAGTTTTCATATAAAGAACCGTCAACCTTAAAAAATGATGGAGAAACTCCGATAACATCACCGTTTTCACTTCTTGCACCCCTTGCTACGGCTCCCATCATCCCTCCGGCACCACCGCCGTAAACAACGGTATCTCCGCCTTTGGCAATAATTCTTCCGAGTTCCTCGCCTTTTTCAATATAAGATTTATCTATTGCGTTTGAAGACGCACCGTATACACAAATATTCATAAATTACTCCTAAATAATAGTTTTGTTATCTAAAATTGCACTTATAAGTTTATCACCGATATATTCAAGTCTAAGCGAAAAAAACGGTGTAAATGGAGAACTTATAAGTTTTAAAAATATTTTATCGCCTTCCCAAATATTAAGGTTTAATAACTCGTTTTTATCTATCCATTCTAATTTGCCTTCGTTGCATTCTGTAATTTCTCCCGAAAAATCATTGCTTGTGAAAATATGCATATATTCGGTTTCCCATTTGTCGGAAACAAATGTTACAATACCTCTGTATTTTGCACTGTGAACGGTAAGTCCAGTTTCTTCCAAAACCTCACGGGCATTGCATTGTTCGGGGCTTTCTTTGTCTTCGAATTTTCCCCCGATACCTATCCATTTGTCTTTATTGAGGTCATTCTCTTTTTTAATGCGGTGAAGCATTAAATACTTACCGTCTTTTTCTAAATGGCAAAGGGTAGTATTTATCATTGTTGTCCCTCGTTTTCGGGATTTTCGAGTGCTTCTTTGGCTGCAATTTCTTCTGCTATTTTTTGAACAGAATAATCGTTTATAAAGAATGTTTCGGTATCGTTATTTTCATAGTCGAAGATGTTGTTATACTGTATTTTTTCGTATTCTTTGAGCATTTCCGTATAACTTGAGTTATCAGACCATTTATAGTAGTTGTTGTCCTTATCAATATATCCTACGGTGTCGATTACAGGAAGCGTCTTTGAAAGGTTGATAAGGTATTTATTGTAGTTTGTCAGTTTTACTCCTGCAATGTCTAAAAGATACGAAGCAAGGTAGTTTACGCTGAGTTTATCGATTTGCTTTTCTTCAATATCATAATTTGCCCAAATGATAAACGGGGTAGTGTGGCGGTTTTGCTCCTGCTCTATTGTTATTTTTGCAAGGTCATCTACTCCGAGCAGTTCGGCAACGAACTTAGTTTCAATAGACGGCTGGTGGTCGCCAAACATACAAATGAGCGTCGGTTCCTTAACCGTTTTGAAATAGTTTATCAGTTCTTCAAATGCCAGATCGCTTCTCTTTACAAGCGATAAATAGTTTATTGCTTTTGTATATATGTTGTCAGTAGATGTTATTTGAATATCGGGAACGAAATTTGCAGCGGTAGTCGTATAACCGCCATGGTTCTGCATTGTTACATTAAATACATAGTAAGGCTTTGATTTATCACGGTTGTTAAAGTCGTCAATCAAAACTTTATAATTATAAGAATCGCTTATATATTGTCTTACCAACATATTAGACCTATCCGGATAATTTCTGGTGATAAGTTCTTGCAGATAATCGGGGTCCGAACTGTTTTGAATATACTCATTCATAATTGATATGTCGATTAAATCTTCAAGACTCTTGAATGACGAGAAATTCATAAATTTATAAACATTCGGACGGTTCCAACCACTCGCATAATACGGGTGGAACGCAAGGGAAGAATAGCCTTGTGAAATAAGGGTAGATGTAAGGGAAGCAATAGGCTTCTTTATATAAAGCATATAGGCATTGCTTCCGGGCGGTAAAAATGCCGTAGTATGTCCTGTTAAAAATTCAAACTCGGTATTTGATGTACCGGCACCTATTACAGGTACTAACAGATTTCCTTTGATTGTATTTTCCGTTAATGACCTCATATAGGGCATATAGTCTTCGTTAGTTGTAAAATCGCCTAATACTTTAAGGTCAGCCAAAGACTCGTTCATTATACAAATTATATTCGGCGTCTTTTCTGATGATACGGTTTTTTCTTTTTCTATTTTCCTTGAAACAAAATTTCCGACATCCTTTGAATTGTAACCGTTCGGAACGGACATATACAAATATTTTGTGTTGCAGACAAAATTATATACAAATCCGTAGTTTCTGTAACCTCTTGACTGATTCCAGAAGTCGGGCTTTATACCGGCATTGGCAAAAACAGATGTAAAGTAGAAAATCGAAGCAATCGTTACAAAAAATACTCCGGTAAAAATTCTTGATATTACTGCTGTCAACAGTTTGAATTTCGGTGTTGAAATCTTAATTCCGATAATCATAATGAAAATAAACATCATTGTTCCCAATATGACAATATCGGTAGGGGTATAGTCGTATGTGCTGCCGACATTTATAGCGGTAGTAATACTTAAAAAGTCCATAGGAATAAAAGGAGTTCCCCTGAAACTTGCTATATACGAATGAGCAAGTGCAAAACCGTAAATTACCGGAGTAACCGAAAGTATAGAGGCTTTAAGACTTCCCGATATGGCGAATACAAAAAAGTAGAATAGCAAAATAATGATATAGTTTCCGAAGAAGCCTAAATATGTCATATCATAAATCCAGATGTTATTCAGGCATTCGCTCATTACCATCGTTAAAATCGGCATAAGAAGGAATAATGCTACGAACAGCACTTTTCTTATGATTTCGTTTTTAATATTGATTTTATAGGCAATTTCCAAACCGATAATAATAGGGAAAATAGTAGCGGCGGACAGCAAAAACCACTTTTTTGAAAAGTCCTGATTAACAAATGACTTATTAAAGATTACAACAAGAGCCGTTAAAACCAACGCAAAAACTACTCCTGTTATTTTAGAAGCCTTTGATGAAGAAAAATAAAAGTTTTCTTTGAAAAAGTCAGGAATAATCTCTTTGAACAGTTTTATTAAAAAATCAAAAACGGTTTTTATCAGTTTTTTAAGTTTATCCGAAAACGCAACCTGTTTTTTTAAATTCATTAAAAGATACGCCCTTCTAAACATAATTTGTTACACTATATTATAACATAGATTTTTAAAAAAACAATATATAAATATGCCAAAAAGTTATTGAAGAAACAGATATAGTATGATATAATAACTATAATTATTCTTTGGGAGTTTATATGAGAATTTTTGGAATTGACCCGGGTTATGCGACAATCGGTTATGGGGTTATAGAATATGACGGTATAAGGTTTTCCGTTTGCGGTTACGGTGCCGTTACAACCGATGCAAAAACTGAATTTCTGTCTCGTCTTGACTCTATTTATCGGGACCTTATGACCCTTTTTAAAAAATATAAACCTGATTGTGTTTCAATAGAAAAACTATATTTTAATACCAATACAACAACTGCTATTGATGTAGCACAGGCAAGGGGCGTTATACTACTTGCGGCAAAACATTCCGGCATTCCGATTTTTGAATATACTCCTCTTCAGGTAAAACAGGCTATAACGGGATATGGACGGGCGGAAAAAAGACAAGTTATGGAAATGGTAAAGAATTTCTTATCGCTCGAGAAGGTGCCTAAACCCGACGATACAGCCGATGCTTTGGCTCTTGCTGTTTGTCATGGGCATTCGGCAGGAAACATATTCGGTAAACTAAGCAAAGGAGAAATCAGATAGAATGATAGCATCGTTAAACGGAAAACTCATTTTAAAAGAACAAAACTGTGCCGTAATCGAATGTGGCGGAGTCGGTTTTAAATGTGCGATTACTTCTTTGACATATAACGGACTTGGAAATATCGGCGATAATGCGTTTTTGTTTACGCATTTATCTGTAAGAGAAGACGCATTAGACCTTTTCGGTTTCATTTCAAAGGAAGAACTTGAAACCTTTAAACTTATAACATCGGTAAGCGGTGTAGGTCCTAAAATAGGTATTGCTATTCTTTCGGTATTTACTGCCGATAAAGTTTGCCTTTTTATTGCAAGTGGCGACGCAAAGGCTCTGACGGCAGCATCGGGGGTAGGCATAAAACTTGCCCAAAGAATAGTTCTTGAATTAAAGGATAAAATAGGCTCTGTTTCGGCAATGGCTCAAGCAGAAGAAATAACGGCAGTCGGCAATGCGAACTCAAATTCAAACTCAAAAGAGGCTATCGAGGCTTTGGTAACACTTGGATATACACAAAGCGAAGCAAGTCTTGCAGTCGGTAGACTTGACCAGAGTTTAAAAACAGATGAATTGATAAAACAAGCACTTAAAACTCTTGCAGGGAGGTTTTAACGAATGATAGAGGAAATGGATTTTGAAAACCGGATTGTATCGCCTGAGTATAATTATGCAGATTCCGATACCGAAATTTCGTTAAGACCGAAATCGTTAGATGAGTATATAGGTCAAGACAAGGTTAAAGATGCGTTAAGCATATATATAAAAGCGGCGAAACTCAGAAAAGAGTCGCTTGACCATTGTCTGCTTTACGGACCTCCGGGACTTGGTAAAACAACCCTTGCAGGAATTATTGCAAAGGAAATGGGAGTAAATCTTCGTGTAACATCAGGTCCTGCTATTGAAAAACAGGGCGATTTACTCGCGATTTTGACCGGACTTAATGAAGGCGATGTTTTGTTTATTGATGAGATACACCGCCTGTCAAGAAATATTGAGGAAGTTTTGTATCCTGCAATGGAAGATTTTTCGCTTGATATTATTCTCGGAAAAGGACCTTCTGCAAGGTCTATAAGGCTCGATGTTCCGCATTTCACATTGGTTGGTGCCACTACCCGTTCGGGACAACTCACTGCTCCGCTAAGGGACCGTTTCGGAGTGCTTTTGAGACTTGAAATGTATACACCAAATCAGTTAGCGAAAATTGTAATGCGTTCCTCAAATATACTTGGAATTGAATGCGATAATGACGGTGCTTTGGAGATTGCATCCCGCTCAAGGGGTACACCGAGAATTGCTAACAGGTTATTAAGAAGAGTGCGGGATATTGCTCAGGTTGAGTTTGAAGGTAAAATAACCGAAAAGGTTGCAAAAACTGCTCTCGCAAGGTTTGAAATTGACGAGTTGGGGCTTGACGATTTTGACCGCAAGATGCTTGAAACTATAATCTTAAACTACTCCGGCGGACCTGTCGGACTTGAAACATTGGCAGCGGCAGTAGGGGAAGAGGCTATAACAATTGAGGATGTTTACGAGCCTTATTTAATGCAGATAGGTTTTCTCTCAAGAACTCCGAGGGGAAGATGCGTAACTCCGGCAGCGTACGAGCATCTCGGTATAAAACCGAATAGCGGTACGCAGACATCACTTTTGTAAAGGATAAAAAATGAGAACTGTTTCAGATTTTTCGGACTATGAACTTATAGATGCCGATAACGGGCAACGCCTTGAAAGATGGAAAAACATTATACTTATAAGACCCGATCCTCAGATTATATGGTCGGATAACAGAAAAAACAGGTTATGGAATGAAGCAAATGCAATTTATCACCGTTCAAATTCCGGTGGCGGATATTGGGAAATGCTAAAAAATGTTCCCGATGTCTGGAATGTTTCGTATAACGAACTTAATTTCAGACTGAAACCTATGGGATTTAAGCATACGGGTCTTTTCCCCGAACAGGCAGTAAACTGGAAACTTGCTATGGAACTTATTAAAAACGCAAATAGGGAAATAAATGTTTTAAATCTTTTTGCGTATACAGGTGGGGCTACCGTTGCTTGTCTTAAAGCAGGGGCAAATGTTACCCATGTTGACGCATCTAAAGGTATGGTGTCTTGGGCTAAAGAAAATGCCGTAGCAAGTAATGTTGCCGATAGAAATGTGCGGTGGCTTGTAGACGACTGTATGAAATTCGTTGCAAGAGAGATAAGAAGAGGGAAAAAGTACGATGCCATAATTATGGACCCTCCGTCTTATGGCAGAGGACCAAACGGCGAAGTATGGAAACTTGAACAGCAGTTATCCGATTTACTTAAAAATGTTTCAATGCTCATTTCAGATAACCCGTTATTCTTCTTTTTAAATTCCTATACAGGCGGTTTATCGCCGACTATATTAAACTTTATGGTAAAAAGGTATTTTGGTGTAGAGCCGGAAGATACTTTGTTTACTGAAGAAATCGGGCTTAATGTTACCGAAAAAAATATTGCTTTGCCTTGCGGAGCAACAACAGTTTGGATAAAAAATGGAAAATAATATAATCGAAGTTAAAAATGTTACATTTGAATATTCGGGCGGGGAATCGCCGAAAACCGTAATTAAAGATTTCAGTATTGCCTTCCAAAGAGGCAGTTTTACTGTAATTTTAGGCCGCAACGGCTCGGGAAAATCAACCCTTGCAAAACTCTTAAACGGTTTATATAAACCTACTGTCGGAGATGTGTTTGTCGATTCGATAAATACAAAAGACGAGGCAACGGAAATTGAAATCAAACGCAGAGTGGGTATGGTTTTCCAAAATCCAGATAATCAACTTTTAGCATCTATTGTAGAAGAAGATGTCGCTTTCGGACCTGAAAATTTAGGTTTTGAGCCGAATGAAATCCGTAATAGAGTAGATAATGCTTTAAAGGCGGTTGATATGTATGATTACCGTCAAAAATCGCCGCACCACCTTTCGGGCGGTCAAAAGCAGAGGGTTGCTATCGCAGGTATTATTGCAATGGAACCCGAATGTATTGTACTTGATGAGCCTACTGCTATGCTCGACCCTCGTGGACGAAACGAAATTATAAAAACAATCGAAAAGTTAAATAAAGAAAAGGGAATAACGATTATTTTGATAACTCATTTTATGGAAGAGGCTCAAAATGCCGATAGGATAATCGTTATGGATGACGGCGTAATAGCAGCCGACGATAAACCTGCTAAAATATTTAAAAACGCAAAAATGCTAAAGTCTGTAGGTCTTGATGTTCCGCAGACAACAGAGTTGCTTATTGAACTTAATAACAACGGGTTTAATATTGATACAAATGCTATTTCTATAGAAGAAGCAGCCGAAAAAATAAGCGAGGCGCTTCATTCGGAGGGAATTTAATTGACACCTATATTAGAGGTTAAAAACCTTACGCATACTTACGATGCGTCTACACCATTTGAATTTAATGCTGTAAATAATGTTTCTTTTTCGGTAAACCAAGGGGAAATTATCGGAATTATCGGGCATACCGGCTCCGGAAAGTCTACATTGGTAGAGCATTTAAACGGTTTGCTTAAACCAACATCGGGAACAGTTTTTTTTGAGGGCAAAGACATCTGGGAAAATCCTAAAAAAATAAAAACTATTCGTTCAAAAATAGGGCTTGTATTCCAGTATCCCGAATATCAATTATTTGAGGAAACTGTATTAAAGGA
>DFHZ01000191.1 GCA_002371985.1 Ruminococcaceae bacterium UBA3710
ATATCCGATTACCGTGAGCATTAAATATCTTAATATGGATACAATTATCGATATGGATTTTTTCTTTATTTTTGCGGGTGAGTTCATCATACGCTCTCACCCCATTTCTTAGCAAAAAACCTATTATATATTAAGAAAATTATCAGTATGATAACAGCAACAAACATATAATAGAACCAAAGCATTGCAGAGCCTTCACCGTATTCGATTTTGTTAAACTTTGCATAAGCATTTGATATTATAGTATTGGTATTAAGCGAACAATACTCAATAATAGTAAATATTATTACCAAAATCATAGTTCTGGTAAGTTGAGGAAATGTTACAAACCAGAATGTTTCCCATGGATTAGCGCCCTCTACACGGGCAACTTCATAATGCAATTCCGGGATTGATTGAAGTCCCGCAATTATCAGTACCGTTTGTATGCCACTTTGCCAAACAAGCATAAATATGTTACTTAAAACTGTTGAGAGATATTTTTCTATTGAAGCAGGTAGTTTTAATCCACTCAACACCTCATTGAAATCAATCATATCAAAACTTGCCGCATCTGATACTGCAGCTTCGGTAGCATTAGCGGATGCCGCAGTCAAAAACAGTTGTAATACAACACCGGTGGCAATAATAACCGGCATAAAATATAATCCTCTGAAAAATATTCTACCTTTATAGCTTCCGTTTAACAGTAGTGCTAAAACCATACTTACAATCAATATAAACGGAACCGAAATAAGCATACCCTTTATTGCATCCAAAACATTATTAAGATATTTAGGGTCGGTTACGAGTATTTTGTGATAATTATCACCCTTGACAAATTCAGTTACAACACCGTCAATACCTATTGTCAGTTTTGAAAAACTCAACCAAATCGAATGAAAAATCGGAAAAACAAAGAATAAAATCATTCCGACAATCCATGGAGAAATAAACAAAAGCCCATAGCGTTCTTTAAGTTCTTTAATGCTTCTGTGTTTCTTTTTTGAACTCATATTTACCCCTCCAATACAATGTATTTTTCAGCAGGAACGAGCATATTATCGAATGTTAAATCCTGCTCGGTATAGTTGACTGCAATCTTAACACCGTTATCAAACTCGGTTATTCTGAGTCCGTTTTCGGTTACGGTATGATTTTTGATGGATGCCCCTTTAACCTTTTGTGTAATAACAGAGGTTTCTTTAACTGTTTGGACGATTTTTTCTTTTAATCCATCAAACTTAGAAAGCGGAATGGCGGAATATTTAGTTTGTGCCAAACTGTTATCATAGTTGTTCGATAATGTAAAAGTCGGTGCAATACCGGACTCAATACATTTCAAAACTGCAATATCATAGTCTGCCATAAGATTTACAGACGAAGCACTCATCGGTACATATCCTTTAAATACCATTTGGTAAAACGGAACATCACGAACTGCTATATCATACTGCGAAGATACCGTAGGAGTTTCAGTAATAAAATTAGAAATACCTGCCGAATATTCATTGGCATTATTTGAAACAATACTTGTATCCTTTGCTATCCCGCTATATGCCTTTGTAACATACTCTGAAAGCAACCCGGAAACTCCACAACCCTTTGTACTATAATCAGAGTAGGCTACATTTGAAACAGAACTTAAAGACAGACCGTCAAAACCGTAATTGTTTGCAGTTTTAGCAGCCATAGCAGATGCTAACCCCAACTTTTCTCTTGAAAGCAGTACATATTTTGTTTTACCTTCTGCCACACGGCTTACATTATTGTAAAAACCGAGATATACTGTCTGACCGTCGTATGATTTTGCCGAGTCTTTTGAAGGCGAAAATCCGTTTCCTCTCTTGTTAAACCCTATAACATCAAAATCCATAAACAGTTTGATTTTATTGCTTTTACAAAATTCCGCTAAACTGTTTATATCTTTCTTGTTACCAAGTTCTCCGGCAATTTTAAATCCGCCGCCTACCTTGCCGACATCGATTCCACTTTCGCCAAAACCTATAAGTTCGAGCATAATTTCATCTTTGATATTTTTTGACAAATATTCGGCAATTTCTTTTGCTTCACTTATAGTAGTCAATTTTGCGAGTTTTGTTGAGGGAATTCCGAAATGGAAAGTTTTTTGCGTAGTACCCCCAAGCAATCTGAAAACACCCACTACATCTGAGTCTTCTTGCTTTTTGAGTTTATTATTATTTAACAGGTATTCTCTGTAAATATTTGCCATACCGCTATAAGAGGCATTTTCTTTATCTAAAACCCTGTATTCTACGGTAAGCGGCTCTTCAACAATATAATCGTCAAAAATAGGTATTTCGGCAAGACTCATCATAAATCCGGAAGGGCGTTTAATTATGTTGTATCCCCTGATTTTAAAGAACGGATATACTGATGAATATTTTTTGGCATTAGCACCTATATCCCAATTTATATACGCTCTTTCGGCAGAGGATGTAATTATTGCCAATAAACCCGTATCTCCGTGTTTTTCACCAAAAACCGGCATATTCATTTTTTCTTCAAACGAGGTAAGAGTAAATTTATTTACCGTAATATCTTCACCGTAAACTCTTTTGCCACCTTGTCTGCCTATATGGTCGATGCTTTGCGGATTTATAATTGCACCGCTACCATCAGGAATCAAAAAATAACTGTCGGTGCTGTTATTTCCGAGTGAACACAGAAACGGTGCTACTGCGACACCCGTAACAAAAGATTCACCGTTATCGTAAATCTCTTTAGGGTCAACCGATATTTCAAAACAATCGTTCTTTAAACGATATTCAACCGGCACAGAAATCTCGTGCGAAGTGAAAACATAAGTTATTCGTATTCCGTCATTAATTTCTTCAGAGAAAATTTTACCGTCTTTTATGGCATCAGACGAGGCAAAGAGTTTATCCTCAGAAAGTGTTTCGGGATTATAGTAATTGACAATAAGCGGAGATTCTATCTGAATATTATTCATAATCTCATAACCGTCTTCGTCATACTTGATTTCCATAGCATCTATCGGCATCGTACTGTAAACAGCGTTATTCTGTTTATCGGTTATAACTACTTGACTATAAAAACTATTCCAAGTCATTATAAAACGATTATTCTCAGTTATAATTCCATCATTTGGTACTTCACTGCCCTGCTTCAGTTTTGAAAACGGTTTTGTATTTACAACAGAAGCCTTTTTACTGCTATTATGCGAACAACCGGCAAACAAGGATATTATAATAACAATGCTTAAAAGAAAACTAAAAATTCTTAAAGCCCTTTTCACTTTATATCCCCCTTTACCTATATCTGATTTCAATAAATACTGTACTCGCCCAAGTAAGCACTTGCTGAATTAGCATAAACACAAGAAAAAGCAGAAAAACAATTATTATCATCCCGATTATGCTGAAAATCGCAGTCCCTACAAATTTACCGAACTCGTAATCGTGAACTCGCATTATTCCGATTATGAGCATAAACAATGAATAGAGAGTACATGCTATAATCAAAATCCCCAAAAAAGCCCCCTCATCAGGGATAAGTATATGAGTTAATACAAGATTGCATAAACGAACCGCAATTATCGGAATTAAACTATAACATGTTACTGTATATATTTCTCTGAGTTTTCCGATACCACCTGCTAAAGTGCATACAAGCCAGTTAGACAAAGTCCAAAGCAAAACAAGACCTACCGTACTTAAAAGTACATATATTGCGTTATAGTTTTCGCTGTCAAATACGGTGAAAGCAAATCCTCCTGCCGTATCGTTTAAAACGGTGATTATATAAAACAGCACCAATAATACGGTTGAAACAACCAGTGAGCCCTCGTTCTTTTCTTTAACAAGTCTGAAAGCCTCGACCGGATGCCAAACACTTGAAAGTGCAGTCTTAATTTTTGAATTCCTTATCAAAACAATTTTCTTTTTTCGTTTAAAATATACTGTAAACGAAATTGCCACTATTAAAAGCACTATTATAAAAACTATAAGATAGAAATTCTTTTCGATAATTTCAGTACGCCTTAATTCAAAAGCATTTGCATAGGTTTCTCGGTCAACACCGAGTTTTGCATATTGCATCGCTTTAACATTATCGCCCAAATCATAATAGGCTTTAGCCACACCCCTGTATGCCAATTGGCAATTTGAATCTTCGGATATAATTTCTTCCCAATTCTCAAGAGATGAAGCAAAATCGCCAGATAGTGTGATTTTTTGTGCTTGTGAAACTTTTTTACCGAATTCGGTCATTCCAAAAACAGTAAGTGTGTTTTTCTTTGCGTCAGTTACTAAAACATTTCCGTTATGTATTGCTATTGCCGAAGGAAGAGAGAATGTACCTTTCTGTTCGCTGATACCTGCACTTCCTCCAAATACTGAAAACAAACTGTTTCTACTGTCGTACCAAAAAATTCTGCCGTATGTGGCATCAAGTACATAAATAAAACCGTCTTTATCTACATCAATATTGTTAAGGCTCTGCGAAAGGGTTGCAAAAAGATACCTGCCGACCTTGCTATCGGCGAAGTTTTTATTTTCGCCACCGAGCACATCTTTACCACCGGGATTTAGTACACAAATCTGTCCCGTTTGAATGGTGCTTTTTCCGCCTTTACCTGTTGTGGTATATATAAAATCTTCCGGTCCAACAACAATATCAGTGAACGCATACGGCAATGAAATTTCATCGGCTGCACGTTTAATGTCGTTTGAAGTTAGTCGATTCCAAAGTTTTTTTAGAATATCACTCGCTGTTGCTTTAACGGTATTCGCACCGAAAAAGCCTAAAAACTCCATCTGCGGCGAGTAAAGAATAGCACCGTTATAACTACCGTCACTCGCAATATATGTATAACCTCTTGAATCGACTGCAACCTTTACCGGTCTGTATTTAAAATCGGTAGGGATAAGTTCTGATTTAGGCAATAAAAGCAAATTGCTTACATTTCCGCTTTTATCCATACAGATAACTCTTTTATTTTCTGTATCGGCTATGTATATAATGCCGTTTTTATCCACGAAAATTCCTTGCGCATCAATAAATTCAAGTTTACTTCCGTTATAGTTAATATCCTGCAAAGTGAAAACTAAATTATAGTTTGAATCCAAAACAAAAATTTTTGAGTTTCCACTGTCGAGTATATATATGTTTCCTTGCTCATCAGTTGATACATCGTTTAATCGGCTATTTTCATCTGCACCGAGAAGTTCCGCCGAGATTATACTTTTAACCTCGTACATCGGTTTAGAGTAAACCGGTGTTTTCTCACTTGTATTATAGTCGACCCAATAAGTATAACTCTGATATGGAACTTCACTGGTTTGAGTTGAGCCTGTTTCCTGCTGTACGGCAGAAACAGAAAGCGAAAAACACAAACTTAAAATAGTAATTAAAGAGATAAAAGTTTTAAGAATTTTCTTCATTTTTTTCACCCTATCCCTTAATTCCTGCACTACCCATAGTTTCCTTAATACTTCCTTGTGAGATTAAGTAAACAACAACGGGCGGTATCATCATAATTACCGAAACTGCCATTGCACTACCCGTTCTGGCAATACCGCCGGTAGCAATGGTACTCATTACAGTAGGCAAAGTTTTTAACTGCTCACTGAATATTGTTCCGGTAGAAGTAACATTCCAAAGGCTTAAGAAAGTAAAAAGTGTAAGTGTCAATATGCAAGGCTTTATTATCGGCAATATTATACTTTTAAAAATTCTGAACCAATCGGCACCGTCTATATGCGCCGCTTCTATAAGTGCATCAGGAACATATCCATCCATATACTGCTTCATAAGAAATACACCCATAGGTGAAGCCAATGCCGGAAGCAGATAGACAAAGTATGTGTTTATAGCACCCAAAGTAGAATATATAATGTACTGCGGAATTGCTAATGTGTAGGCATTAAAAAGCAATGCAAACTGAATAACTGTAAAAATAACGGCTTTGAATTTTATATCGGTCTTAGAAAGCACAAAGGCTGCCATTGCCGCAAAAACCACACATAATACAGTACCTGCAACCGCAATGAATATACTGTTAAAAACATATCTTGACAACGGCACGGAAAGGCTTGAAATAAGGTCGGGCAATGCCGTATAATTTGCTATAGTCGGTCTTTTAACCGTAAAAAGTGTAGGCGGAAAAACAAGCAATTCATCTAATGGCTTAAATGAAGTTACTACGCAGTATAGCATCGGAAGCAACGAGAAAAATCCGGCAGCAAAAAGGAACAGAAAATAAAAGAAATTTCCGACCTTGCTTCTTGTATATCTTTTTGCTTCATTTACTCTTGGAAGGTGAAATAATTTTCTTAATGGTTTCATACAATCACCTTCCTGTTTTATTAATCAATTTATTGGTTGCCCATCTTGTTATTACCATTAGCAAGAACAATACAACAGACAGTGCGGACGCATATCCCATTTCGTATTTTACCGTACCAACATCAATTAGATATGAAACTATTGTATCTGCCGTATGACCTACGGTAGGATATCCGGCAAGTTGTGTAATTATGTTGCTTATTGAGAATGCAGAGGCTATCTGCATAACAGCCGAGAACAAAAGCATATGTTTCATACCGGGGAGTGTTATGTACCATAATTCCTGCCAACGGTTCCTTATACCGTCAATAGCACCTGCTTCATAAAGTTCAGCATTTATATTCTGCAAACCGGAAAGGTTTGAAAGAAAAGAAATACCAAGACTCGACCAAAGTTGAACTACAACAACAATCGGTACGATATATTTTGAATTGGAAAGCCATGCAGTAGGCTCGGTTGTAATTCCAAGTGATAGTAAAAAACTATTTATGTATCCGTAGGAATCACTCGCAAAAAGTATTTGCCAGATATAAACTGCATGACCTGCAAGTGAAGGAGCATAAAACATAAATGAAAATAATGTTCTTGCCCCTCTGCCAAATTCATTTATAAACCATGCAAGTACAAAAGAAAGCAAAAATCCGGTAGGACCTGTAAGTATTGCCAAAAGAATTGTATTCTTAAAAACAGTTGGAAAAATATCGTCATGCAAAAACATACGGATATAGTTATCCAACCCTGCAAAACGAGGCATAGATACCATATCAAAATTAAACAAACTTAACACCATTGATGAAATTACAGGTAATACAATCATCAATGTAAAAAATGTTAAAAAAGGAGCAAGTAATACATATAACTGCCAGCGACTGCCACTAAACAATGACTTTTTCTTATTTTTAGTCATGTTCTTCCTCCTTTAATAGACTCTATCTGAGTATTCTGCTATCTTACGCTTAATTTCGTTATCCGAAGTTCTGCTCCATTTGGTAATGGCTTCTTTTTCGGTTAGTGTTCCGTTATATACGGCCCAAAAAGCCTGATCTATCGAACGTGATACATAATAACTTCCCGGAACTTCTTCAATTTCCTTTACATTTTCCCATTGTTTCAAAATCACATCTAAACTTTTCTTATCCCAAGATAGTTTTTTAAGTGCTTCGACTGTAGAAGTGGCTATTCTGCCCGACTGACCAAGTGCTGCCTCGCAGTTAAACGAATAATTGTACTGTGTTTCAGGTGAAACCCACCACTTTAAAAACTCCCAAGCAGACTTTTTGTCCTTGCTGGATTTCATTATTGCACATCCGGTTCCTGATCCTGCAGAGGAGCGATCAATCTTTCCGTCTTCTTGCACAACTCCGGGTAATTCATAAACTGCCCATTTACCCTCAATTTCAGGTGCAGCAACAGCAAAAGTTAAGTATTGTGTATATGTAGCAATACCAAGCGGTATAGTACCTACCCTGAATCTTTGATAAAAGTTAGCATCAGGATTTAACTTGTATCTTGTATAAAAATCAGTCCAAAACTTAAATGTTTTTACCGATATAGGTGAAGCCAGATTAGTAGAATTGAGTTCACTGTTATACATATTCTCACCGTTTTGCATAAGCAGTGTCGGGAAAATACTCAGTCCGCCTGCACCGGTATTAACGGTTGTTGCAGCAACTATTCTTATATGAGGTAAAAATGTATTCATATTTTTTCTTTGTATAACTGCTGTAGCCGATAGATAATCTTCCCAAGTCTGTGGAATTTCAAGACCTAATTCGTTAAATATATCAGTTCGCACAAACATTACCTTGAAGCTCTGCACATCCGGCAAAGCATAGGTTTTACCTTTATACATATAAGGTATTTCTGCATTTTTTTGAAAGTTCTTTAAAACATCTTCATAATCTTCAAACGAGGATAAATCATAAAGCACTCCACGCATAGCAAGATTTACAGGTTCTGTTCTTGCCATATGCAGATACAAATCCGGAGAATTATTTGAAATTATACCTTGAACTACCGAAGCATTGACCTGCTCGACAGTTACATTTATACCGGTAGCAGGTGAAAAACTCTCCTGAATTAAAGTATTTAAAACCTTAACTTGATCTCTGCCCCAGTTAACCCAAATTTTGATATTTTTTTCGCTTGAATCGCCTAATGATTGATTTGAATAATCGCCGGAAAACGAAAGGACAAAACGCTTAATGCTGAATCCGATTCTTTCAAAAAATCCTGATCTTACATCGCTTGTTTCCTTATCCGGAGCAGAAATAATTATTTTATCAAGTGAAAGTGCCATATCCTTGATATCAAATAGCCATGATGACAAAGTTTGATAGTAAGAAAAATATGTATCCAGATAAAGATGAGATTCATAGCGTTTTTCGCTCATCAACTTAGAAACACGAGCAACATTTTTAACTGCTCCGTCGAGTTCTCCGTTTATATCCTTATTATTGTTAAGGGCTCTCGAAATTTCAGTAAGTTCTTTATAAAAACCTTTTAGTTTTTCCTCAAAATTCGGAATTTGCTTATATAACTCATAATCTCTGTTGGCATCCGGAGTTTCACCTGTTATCATAACAATATCAAGATAAAGATCGCCGACTTCTGCGGTAATTCTGTTAAGTTTATCGTAAATATCCGCAATTCCTGCAAGAGTTACATCAAGCGACAGCGTATGTTTTCCCTTGGTCAAATAGAATAAGTAATCCTCACCGTCAGAATTTTCCAAATCCTTATATTGCCATTTTGTTTTATATGAGAAACCTAATTTTGTTGCTTCCTCAAACGGGGTTTCTCCGTCTATTTTAAGCCAACGATACGCACTGCCGTTAATTACGGTATTCTGTTTAAAATTAAAGCCCAATTTATACAATGCGGTTTTAGGAACATTAATTTCCCATGTGAGGTTTTTAAACGGACTCGACCAGTTAGAACCGCCTATATAATTTATAATCGAATTTGATGCACTTTTCGGTGTAACATCTGCACTATCCGTATCCGACTTAGCAGTCAACGAATAGTCATTCCTGTAAAGAACATTCTCGGCTTCTATAACTATCTGATCGCCATCATATTTTTCATATTTTGAATATCCGGCAGAAACCTTGCTGTAAGGCATAATTGTTTCCGGTTTAGAAAAAACTATACCTGCAAATTCAAAAGCATCGCCGATATTTTCAATCTCTACTGTATGTTCACCAGCTGAAAGGTTTACCGTATAAGGAGTTAATCTAACACCGGATTTATCATAAGCCGGTGAAGTCATATACCCTTCCACTACTTTTTGACGGGGCGACATTTGATCTCCGTTTGAAAGGGTTCTTGCTTTACCGTCATCTTCATATATTACCGGTGCTTCCAAAAGTTCTGCACCGTCAAATGGATATTCACCGTCAACCTTAACAGAGTATTCTATTTTTTGTGTTGATTCGCTTAGTGTGCCGAATGTAATATGCAGTTCGTATTCACCGCTAATTTCAACAACAGTTCTGATTTCAATATGTTCATTGGTATTTAATACCTTTGTAATATTTGAGTTGTAATTATTATCAGTATTGTCAGCGAAAGCAACTACATTCAAAACAGATATAAGCATTATTACCGCCACAAGTATTGATATAAATGCTTTTACAAATTTCACAAAGCACACCTCCAAACCAAAAATTTTAGTATTCTTTAATATAAATTATAACTAAGTTTTAAATTCTTTTAAATCGGTAAATATTGTTATTGTGCAGTAAAAACGGTATTATTTAAAAGTATATTTTCAACATTTGAAAATATCTTATTATTCTGCGGTCTTCCCCAGTAAGCACCGTGAAGTTTATAATCTTTAAGGGTGTTTTCTGCGACTTTAACAAAACTGCAATTATTAAAAGTTATATCTGAAATGCGGTTGTCTGATCTGCCGGAAAATCTTGGAAACTCAATACCTCTTGCATGAATATTGCTGAAATTTATTCTTCTTATGGCATTGCACATTACCATAGGCGAAGAATCAATAACGCAATTTACAGGTGTACAATATATTTCATCCATAATGATGTTATCAAACGATAAGTTTTCGATAAGGGTCGCTTCTCTTCCTTCGTCAGTCCATACATCCTCAGGAGAATGACCCGGCAATCTGATGCCTATGCCGACATTTGTATCGGTCATAACGATATTGGAAAACACACAATTTCGTATTGTTCCGTCATTCAACCAACCGACCCTAATACCACAGGCATAACTTGTCAAATTGCAGTTATTTACAGTTACCCGTTCACAAATTTTATTATATTTAAGCGATGCATTATTAGCTCTTACTACAATACAATCATCGCCGGTAACTATCGTGGCATTTGATACGGTAACATTCCGGCTTGAATTGATATGAATACCGTCATTATTCGGATAGTCGGTATCAGCCAAAATTTTGACACGGTCAAAAGACACATAATCACAATCGTGAATCCAATAACTCCAACCGGCAGGTTGATTTATCATAGTTATATCTTCAATCTTAACATTTTTGCAACCGGTGAAAAAAACCACTCTCGGAGGAGTTGGTGCATCTATTCTTTGAAAACGCCATCCGCTTTCATAATTATCAACTTTTTTCACAAAATTAGACCCATTACAGTCTATTTTTCCCATACCCGTCATTGAAATATTTTCACATTCTTCTGCAAAAATAAGACAAGCATTTCTTCGACGAGGTAACTTATCACTGTCTATGTGTTTCACATTACTTATTTCGGGATAATCAAAACAATCAGGTGATCCTAAAAGCACCGCACTTTCTTCAATATGCAAATTTACATTGCTTTTTAAAATTATAGTGCCGGTCATATAAATGCCGTTGCTTATTACCACTCTGCCACCGCCTGAAACGGAACAGGCATCTATTGCGGATTGTATCGCTTTTGTATTAAGAAAATCGTTTTTAGGCAAAGCACCGTAATCGGTTATATCAAAATTCATAAAAACCCACCATTACTTATCTACAATAATTGTATACTATCTACAACTTTAATTCAATGCACTACATAATTTATTTTAATACAATATCGCACTACAAATATACATTGATATTGAAATTTTTGTTGGCTACTGATATAATATTTTCAGAGGTGATTATATGGTTGTAGACCTTGACAGTCCTATAAATGTAAAAATGTTTGGAAAGACCACACAAAAAAGTGGATTTTGGCAAGATCAAAAAAATCAAGAGCAAAGTCTTCAATCAATCTCGTCAAATCTGATTATATATGTCACAAGCGGAACATTTAATATGCGTATAGAAGATAACATTTACAGCATAAATGATGGAGATGTCGTTATTATCCCTGCAAATACGGTCTATCAACCCAGAGAATCAGATGGCTGTTCATACTATTTTGTGCATTTTTCTGCCAATACTTACGAATCTACACCGCCATCAAATATATCAAAATCTCTTCTAAGATATCAGGAAGCAAACGATACGGGATACGCATATAACTATTACGGAATAACATATAACTCTGCTATAACCTTACCTATTCATATTAGACAAGAAAACTTTAAATCGTATTACTCGCTGCATAATGTTTTTGAGCGAGCAGCAAGACTTAACATCTGGCGTAACAACTATGAAAAATTGCTTCTTGATAATATAATTCGTGAACTTTTGATACTAATTTCAAATGAACTTACAACTAACCAAGCAAGAAACAATACAACACAAAAGATATTGCATTATATTAATAAGCATTATACAGAAAATCTTACTCTTACATCTATTGCTGAAACATTTGGCTATTCCACATCGTATATAACAAAACTGTTTCGCAATTCTTTAGGCAAAGGGACGGTTGATTACATAAACGATTTAAGACTTGCCGCCGCTTGTGAATACTTGATTTCTTCTAACTATACAATCGGAGAAATATCTAATAGAATCGGTTTTTCAAATCAATACTACTTTGACCGATTATTCAAGAGAAAATACGGCGTTACGCCCAAGGAATTCAGAAAAAAGCAAGTATAAGAATAGTTTCACATAACTCTAATAGAATGCAATAGTAAATAAGGTAGATACATGGAAAACCACCAAGCATCTACCTTATTTAGCTAAGTTTTAGATTTCGTCTGTCTTTTTAATTTGTTTTTACCCCATCCGAATCTATTTTTCTTAAAGTCCGAAAATGACACCTGTATTTTGAATGTGCGCTACTTTTTATCTCATTGTTTCCTTTCATTTGAAAAACCTCCTGTATTTTAGTAATGCGGTTGCCAAACCTTTACTATTATACAAGAGGTTCTTCTTTTATTGTAGCTTTGCTCGTTTTCCTTCCCCCGGTACAACCGGGGGGTTATTTCCACACCTAAAGGCACAAAAAAGGGCAGGTTAAAAAACCTGCCCGATTGGCTGGGGAATAGGGATTCGAACCCCAACAAACAGAGTCAGAGTCTGTCGTGCTACCGTTACACAATTCCCCAAGATTTGCAACAGTGCTATTATATATCAAAGTGTCTTATATGTCAAGAATTTATTTTAAATTTATACAATTACAAAGCAAGTTACAGCGATATAGGCAACATAGATAAGCAAAAGAATAATTCCCTGCAAACGGGTGAATTTCTTTAATATGAGTGCCGGAACAACGGATATAATTCCAACGAGCAAACAAGCCGGCAAATCTATCATTGCCGAAGTTTTTGTTATATTAAGCGGTCTACCCGATATAACCGAAGAAAGCGGCATAATAAGGGTCAAGTCCATTATATTTGCACCGATAATATTACCAACAGAGAGTTCTGACTGCTTTTTTGAAATAGCGGTAACCGTTGTTATAAGTTCGGGAAGCGATGTTCCGACAGCAATCAGTGTTACACCGATTATTCTTTCCTTTATACCGATAAGCCTTGCCAAATCGCTACCGTTATTAACAAGGAGCCTTGCACCCACAACAATTCCTGCCGCACCGCAAACAAACTTTACTATATTTATGATTACGGTTTTCTTTTCGGTCATAGACTCGTCTTTTTCTTCTGATTTACTAAGGCTTACCGCTTTTTTAGCACTGATAGTATTCTCTGTAAAGAAAAATACAAAAAGGCACAAAAGCAAAACGGACAAAGGCAATGTAACTTTACCGACAAAACCGCTTACAACTATTATAAAAGATGCAAGGAGCATAATAATTGATTTAAGCATATAATCTTTTCGTTTGATAATACCGGGCATACAAATAAGCGAAATTGCCATAATAAGACCTATATTTGCCGTTACACTACCTATGGCATTACCTATGGAAATATCTACATATCCTTGCGCAATTTCCTGATTGACTTCAAAAAGACTATCCCTTGCCGCCATAACAGAAACGAGCATTTCGGGAAGTGTTGTTGCTATACTTACGACAGTTGCTCCGATTATAAGTTTCGGTATTCCGCTTACTTCTGCTATCCAAGACGAAGCATCAACAAAATAATCTCCGCCCTTAATAACTAAAAATATACCGATAGCGAACAAAAGAATAGTTAAAAAAAGTTCCATAGCCTTACCCTTTTCTTTTTACAATGATAATCGGGCACGAACAATACCGTACCCGACAAAACATATTTATATTATACTATCATACACGAATAATAATGTCAAATAAGATTTCTCTTTTTTAATTCATTGTACTTCAAAATCGCAATTTGCGTTTTTGAGTCCTTTATTTTATCTTCAAGTACCATTTCTACCGCTTTTTCAAGCGGTATTTTTTCGACATTTAAAAATTCATCACTATCGAGGTGTTGATTTCCAAACTCAAGTCCCTTTGCGGCAAAAATCCATATTATTTCCCCACAATAACCGGGTGTAGGATAAAGTGAACCTAAGGAATAAAAGTTTTTTGCGGTTGCACCGGTTTCTTCTTTTAGTTCCCTTTTCCCACATTCAAGCGGGTCTTCGTCCAAAGAATCTCTTTTACCCGCAGGTATTTCCAAAACAACCTCTTTATACGGATATCTGAACTGCTTTACAAACAGTATATTCCCATTTTCATCCTCTGCAATAACTCCCACTCCGCCACGGTGTGTAACAACCTCTCTTGTAGCGGTGTCGCCGTTTGGCAAAGTAACCGTATCCTTAATAAGGCTTATTACCCTACCCTCGTAAACGGTTTCGCTTTTTACGGTTTTTTCATCTAAATTCATTATACCTTCTCCTTACACATATACATTTAAGTAGGTTGGTGATTTATTTGGAAAAAATATTCAAGTCTATTAACTATGACTACAGTTTACTGATAAAGAACATAAATCTACTTTGTCAAAGATACCCCTTTTTAAGAAAAAAGTCAATAGGAAAAAGCGTCAGGGGGCGAGATATACCCTCTATCACCTTAGGTAATTCGGATAATTACTGTCTTTTTGCCGCCGCAGTGCACGGCAGCGAACATATTACAAGCAATGTCATTTTGATGTGGCTTGAAGAACTTTGTCAATCAATAACCGACGGCACCTCATTTTGCGGACTTAAAATTAGGGAAACAATTATGGGAAGAGGTATTATAGTAGTTCCAAGGGTAAATCCCGACGGTTGTGAAATATCTATTCACGGAGCAAATGCCTGTGGAAAATACATAAAAGAAATTACCCGAATGTCCAAAGGAGATTTTTTGCATTTCAACGCAAATTTCAGAGGTGTAGATATAAACCACAATTTCGATGCAGGATGGGAAGAACTTAAGAAGAAAGAAGAAAATATGGGTATACATTTTCCGTCTTCCACAAGATTCGGGGGATACAAAAAAATGAGCGAACCCGAAACATTGGCACTTACAAATTTATGCAAAACCGAAAATATAAGGAATGCAATCGCTTTGCACTCACAAGGCAAGGTTATTTACTGGACTTACGGGAATAATAGACCTAAAAGTTCAAGGCAGATTGCTGAAATTATGGCAAAAACAAGCGGATATGCTTTGGATGTTGCTTTTGGAATTGCCGACGGCGGAGGTTTTAAAGACTGGTTCATTAAAGAGTTTAATCGCCCTGCATTCACAGTAGAATTGGGGTTTGGAGAAAACCCGTTACCTATAGAAACGGCAAATGACATATACGAAGAAGTTAAAAAAATGTTTACCATAACCTCCATTTTATAACAGCAACCTCTAATTGTTGCAAAAGTTGCAACCTACGGTTTATTGACTTTAAGCCTATATTTGCTATAATGTAAACTGCTATGCGACAAATAATTTAAAATTTTAAACGAAGGATGATTAAAACAATATGTGCGGAATAGTAGGATTTACAGGTATTTCCCCCGCTGCCCCTTTTTTGCTTGACGGTCTTAAAAAACTTGAATACAGAGGCTATGATTCAGCCGGAATTGCTCTTATAAATAACGGAGAAATCAAAAGCGAAAAAACCGTCGGCAGAATTAAGTCCCTGATGGATAAAACCGAAAAAGGAAAAACTATCGCCGGTAATACAGGTATCGGTCATACAAGATGGGCAACTCACG
>DFHZ01000011.1 GCA_002371985.1 Ruminococcaceae bacterium UBA3710
ATATCTGACAAACGAGCAGATGAATGATACAAAGTTTTTGAAACTGGTTGCCCGGTAAATTCCGGCTTGTCGGGATAAACGGATTGACGATAAACTGTTGGGCTATTTTGTCTGTTAATCACAAATAAGGGACTATGCTATATGCATAGTCCCTTATTTTCGTTTTGCAAAAACGGGAAGGGATTAAAGCCCCGAGAGGGCGGCATCGCAGTCAATTTCCACTATCGATAAGGTGATTTTGTAAAACCAGCGAATTTAAGCTAAAAAAAGAAACTCCTGCCGACTCGACGGGAGTTTCTTTTTTTGCTTTTTAATCAGCCTTTTTTCCTGCCGTATAAAAACGAGGGCAGGGGCTTGCCTTCTCTTTTCCGGTGCCTATATATTATATATCCGACAAATCGGTGAACGCTGTTTTAAGTTTTTGATAAAGACTTTTATACAGTTGATAGAGCTGATCATATTTTTCAGCATTTTGCGGCGAGTGTCGGTATACCTGCCGGGGGCGGATGATATTCTTTGCCGCTGTTTGTACGTCCTTATATTCTCCTGTGCCAACCATGGCAAGAATGGCGGCTCCCAGGGCAGGACCTTCTGTAATCGAAAGCGTGCAAACATCCATACCGAATATATCTGCCAGGATACTGCACCAAAGACTGCTTTTGGCACCGCCGCCGCATACTGTTATTCTGTTGATCGACACACCGTTTTCTTTTAGTACCTCAAGTGCGTCCCGCAGAGAAAACCCGACGCCCTCCAGTATGGCGCGCACCATATCGCCTTTTTTATGGATAGCCGAAAGGCCAAAAAAGACGCCTCTTGCGTTCGGATCGAGATGGGGTGTGCGTTCTCCCATAAGATACGGCAAAAACAATAGTTTATTGGCACCTATGCCCGACTCTTTTGCGATAGAGTCAAGATACTGATAAGCAGAAAGTCCTCTTTCTTTGGCAAGGTTGTCTGCATCACCGCAGCAATTATCCCTAAACCATTTGAGAGAAAGACCGGCTGCCTGCGTAACACCCATCATGTGCCATTCATTTTTGACTGCGGCACAAAAGGAATGCGCTCTTCCCGATGGATCAACATTGTACCCTTTGGTATGGCAAAAAACAACGCCGGATGTACCGATTGTTGCAAAACACTCGCCGTCGCATACAGTGCCGGTACCAATTGCCGCGGCGGCATTATCGCCGGCTCCGCCTACGACAGGTGTTCCCGGCATCAATCCGGTAAGCTTTGCCGCTTTTTCGGTGATAAACCCCGTTATCTCGTGCGATTCGTAAACCTTGCCGAGCATAGCGGTATCGATTCCGAGAAGATGGCAAAGTTCTTCCGAAAACCGGCGGTTTTTAATATCGAACAGCTGCATGCCACCTGCGTCTGAAACATCGGTTGCAAAGGTATTACAAAGCATGTATCTTATATAATCTTTCGGCAATAGAATATGAGCACATTTCGAAAACAGTTGGGGCTCATTATTTTTTACCCAAAGAATTTTTGAGGCGGTAAAACCGGTTAAAGCAGGGGAGGCGGTAATGCTTATCAATTTATTTTTGCCGACGGTATGCTCGATTTCTTCACATTCGTTTTGCGTGCGCTGATCGCACCAAATGATACTTTTTCTTAAAACGTTCCCGTTATCATCGAGCATCACAAGACCGTGCATCTGACCCGATATTCCTACGCCGGCGATGTCTTTGGCAAAAATATGTGAAGTAACCTCTGTAAGTGTGTTACAGACGGCATTCCACCAATCGGCAGGATCTTGCTCAACATATCCGTTTTGCGGTTGATATAAAGGATATTCCCGGTATGCTGATGCTACAGCGTTACCGTTTTTATCAAATAAAACAGTTTTAGTTCCTGTTGTTCCAATATCAATTCCGGCATAATATTTCATTTTATCACCCTAAAAACAAACGGTATTGACTGAACGGGGAGAAAGGATAAAATTGTGTTCGCCTATTGTGATTGTGCGTTCAAATTCAAACGGATTGAGCATGACTCCGACTATACCGCCGTCCGGATTTTGGAAGAAAGCACAGCAGGTGCTAAACGTTCCTTCGGTTTTTATAAAACGGGCACCCGGTTTAACATATTTTGCAAAATGCTTGATAAAGTAAAAATCATAATTAAACCGGTAATTTCCGTCTTTAACAGAAATCAACGAGTTTTGAGCCCATTCCCAGGTGCTCAGACCACCGTTTTCAAGCGCCATATTCCAATAAACCGTAGCACGGCAGCCAAAACGGAAATAGTGGCGGATATTTGAGAACATATACATCGCGTCATCCCAACTGTTGTCGGCGTCGCGACATTCAATTTCGCAACAGGCAAAATTCATGTCGGGGAAATCCTCATACGCGCGTGTGATAACCGATTTACCCGCCCATTGGAACGAAGCGCCCTTGATTCCTTTGCGGCATTTTTCGTTCTGCATAATACGGAAAAGATCATGATGGAAAAAGTCCGGCGCGGCATTCCGACTGTTGTTGATAGTTCCGTACCAAACCTCGGCGGAATCTCCTATTTCATCTAAAAGATAATTAGCAATAAAGTTTTCGGCATCTTTTTCATCAAAAACGCAGCTCGGCCATTTCTGCAGTAATGTAAACTCATTCTGGAAATTAAGGTGTTTTACCTTAATTCCTTCTTGTGCGTACGCGTCGATGAATTTACGCAAATACCGTGCATAAGCAGAAAGATTTTCCGGCGTTTGAACAAGTTTTCCGCCATTGGGTATTTTAGGAAATTTCATCCAGGTAGGAGGACTCCACGGGGAGGCGCAAAAATAAAGATCCTTAGAAAGTTTTTGCGCTTTTTTTATAAAGGGAATAATGTATTTGCGGTCACGCTCAATAGAAAAATCTTTTAGTTCATAATCACCGTCTGTTTCGTCATAGCTGTACCAACTGTCTGCAAAATCATTGGCGCCGACCGAAAGGCGACAATAGTTAAAGGCACAGTTATCTTCGCCGAAAAGTTCGTTTAATATCTCATTCTGTTTTTCTTCATCAAGCCCGAGTACCGCTCTGGCGCATATTTCGCTTATGGCGCAGCCAAACCCGTAGATCGGCAATCCGATCGGACTGCCGATTTTCAGTTCTTCGCCTTTTTTACTTGAAAACTCGTTTCCGGATGCAAAAATGTTATCTTCGGTTGATTTAATCCAAATCATATTGGTTCCTCCTTAAAACAATAAAGAATTTACAATGCTTTCAAGATATTCCTGACGTCCGCTGGTATTGGTGGTAACGTCTCCTAAAGAAAAGGCGTATTTTTCCAGTTCTTCTAAGGTTGCCGTGCCGTCTTTTATTTTTTTGCCTATTCCGCTTTCATAGCTTTCGTAACGTTTAGCAACAAAGGAATCGATTCTTCCGTCGTTAATGATTTTTTCTGCACAGCGAAGTCCCAAAGCAAAAGCGTCCATGCCGGCTATATAACTAAAGAACAGATCTTCTTTTGTGTTGGAACCGCGGCGCGATTTGGCGTCAAAATTCAATCCGCCGTTTGTGAATCCGCCGGCTTTGATTACTTCGTACATACACATGGTAGTATCATAAATATCGGTCGGAAATTGATCGGTATCCCACCCAAGAAGCGTATCTCCGCGATTGGCGTCAATCGAACCGAATACGCCGTTGTCTGCGCAAACACGCAGTTCGTGTTGGAAGGTATGGCCTGCCAGTGTGGCATGGTTCGCCTCTATGTTTAACTTAAAATCTCCTAAAAGATTGTATTTGCGCAAGAAAGCCAAAACCGTAGATGCGTCAAAGTCATACTGGTGTTTTGTAGGCTCTTTCGGTTTTGGTTCAATATAAAAATCGCCCTTAAAACCGATTTTTCTGCCGTAATCTCTTACCATAGTAAGCAGTTTTGCCATATTATCAAGTTCAAGCGCCGTATTGGTGTTAAGCAGCGTTTCGTAACCTTCCCGTCCGCCCCAAAAAACATAGGCATTACCGCCGAGTTTTACCGTAATTTCAAGAGCTTTTTTAATCTGCGCCGCCGCAAATGCAAACACGTCGGCATTCGGAGCCGTTCCCGCGCCGTGCATATAGCGCTTATTGTAAAAACAGTTTGCCGTGCCCCAAAGCACCTTTTTACCGTATTCTTTTTGCAAGCTCAAAAGCAAATCGCTGATTTCATCAAGATTGCGGTTGCTTTCTTGCAGAGTATCGCCCTCGGGAGCAATGTCTCTATCGTGAAAACAATAATAATCAATGCCGAGTTTATTCATAAATTCAAAAGCGGCATAAGCTTTATTTTTCGCATTTTGCATGGCACCTTCGCGAGAGTAGGTTTTTTCTATGCTTGCCTCACCGAACATATCGGTGCCGCCGGCGCACATGGTGTGCCAATACGACATGGCAAATTTTAAGTATTCACGCTGTGTTTTCCCCAAAATTTTCGCGTTAGCATCATAATATCGAAACGAAAACGGATTGTCGCTTTCCGGCCCTTCATAGTGTATTTCCGGTATTTCTTTAAAGAAATTCATATAAATCATTCCTTTCTGATTTTATTCTACTGATTTGTATTGATTTTTCTCGCAAAATATGGTAATATCATAGACAAAATTAGTCGTAAAGAAGGCGCTATATGTTTTACGAAACAAAACATCAAATGACCGGTGATTACTATAAAGTCGAAACCGGCCGTAATCATCATTTTCCACTGCATATTCATCGCCACTTTGAGTATATTACGGTAACAAAGGGAGAAATGGAAGTGATAGTGGACGATACGCGATACCTGTTGTCGGCGGGCGATGCACTGCTGGTTTTTCCTAATCAGATGCATGCGCTTAATACCCCTGTTTCAAGTTGCCATATTTTGTGCATTTTTTCTCCTGATATCGTAAAGCTGTTTTCTGTAACCACACAAGGCAAGATACCGCGATCCAATAAATTCCGTCCTTCTTCTTTCATCTTAGAGCAACTAAAAAAAACGGACCCCGATATTTTGCAGATAAAAGGTATTTTGTATTGTATTTGCAGCGAATTTAACAGAATTGCACAATATCGGCTTACACCGAAAACACAAAAAAATTTACTCGTTACGATTTTTTCATACGTAGAAGAAAACTACTTAAGCGAGTGCAGTCTAAAAAAACTTGCCAAAAGTATTTCGTACGATTATGCTTATCTTTCAAAATTCTTCAAGCGTGCGTC